>NZ_BAAAKJ010000007.1:9270-20351 GCF_039527695.1 Kitasatospora putterlickiae | reverse complement strand
ATCCGGGCCACCGAGCAGCTGGTCGCGGGGATGGCCGAACCGCCGCGGATCCTGGTGGTGACCACCTTCGAGCACGACGACCACGTGTACGACGCGCTGCGGGCCGGGGCGGCCGGGTTCCTGCTGAAGCGGGCGCGGGCCGAGGAGATGGTGCAGGCGGTGCGGCTGATCGCGCGCGGGGACTCGCTGCTGTTCCCGGCGGCCGTGCGCGAACTCGCCCTGCGGTACGCGGCGCCGACCGCCCGGGCTCCGCGCCCGGCGCCGGAGCGCGGCCCGATCGGACGGCTCACCGAGCGGGAGGGGCAGGTGCTGCGGCTGATGGCCACCGGGCTCAGCAACGGGGAGATCGCCGCCAGGCTCGTGCTCAGCCAGGAGACGGTCAAGACCCATGTGGGCGGCGTGCTGGCCAAGCTGGGCGCGCGGGACCGCACCCAGGCGGTGATCGCCGCGTACGAGTCGGGGTTCGTGCTGCCGGGCTGAGCGTGCGGGGGCGGGCGCTCAGATCCGCCAGGACCGGATCCTGTCGGCCGCCGCGAACACGTCCGCCCGCCCGTCGGCGACGTCCCGGGCCAGCTCCACCAACGCCCCGTACGGCGGGTCGATGCCCTCCCCGGAGGCGTGCATGTAGGCCGCCGTCGTCATGCAGGCGTACAGGTTGTTGCGCACCGGAAGCGGCCGCAGCAGCACGATCGTGTGCATCAGGGTGGCGGCGCACCAGGCCGGATCGGCGTCGTGGCCGAGCTGCGCGGTGTTCACCCGGTGCCGGGCGACGGCCGCCTGCAGCGCGGAGTAGTCCCGCACGCTGAGGTCCTCCGGGGAGGCCAGCTCCTGGACGTCGAGCAGCCAGCGCAGATCGACCCGCAGCAGCATCATCGCGGCATCCTCATCGCTCACGCCCCGCTCAGGCGGCCGGCGCGTCCTCCGGGAACTCCCGGTCGAACTCCTCGCGGTGCGCGTTCCAGAACGCCACCGCGTGGGAGACGAAAACCCGGCGCTGCTGCTCCCGCACACTCAGGTCGTGCACATACGCCTTGACGCTCTTCCCGTCGGCGGCGGCCGCCTCGCGGATGGCGGCGAGTTCGTGCTCCGTGTACTCGATGTTGAGTGCTGGCATGGCGCCGATGGTACTGGAGCACACGGGAGTTGGACACTGAGCCGACGACCCCGAGGGGACTCCGGGGGGCACGTACGCCGCCGGTCGGAGCCCGGTGCGCTCCGGCGTACATCGGAGGTCGCGATGCGAACCGCTCTCCGGGTCGAGGTGCCGGGAGGCGGCCGGTCCGTACCGTCGACCCGTGGGCGGCGGAGGGGTTCCGCGGGGGAGGCCCGGGGCTGGAAACGGCGGGGAGCGGCATGGGCGGCACAGGTGGCACGGGCGGTACGGGCGGCACGGGTAGCGGACACCGGAGGCCGGTGGCCAGGGCGGCGGGGATCGCGGCGGTCGCGCTCGCGGTCACGGCGGGCGCGGTCGGCACGGCGGGCGCGGTCGGCACGGCGGGCGCGGTCGGCGGGGCGGGCGGGGTCGGCGGGGCGCCGGACGGGAGCGGCGCGGCGACCCGGCCGCGCGTCAACCGCCTGGAGGGCGTCTGGCAGGCCGACGGCTACGGCACGATCATCGAGATCCACGGGTCCGCTCTCCAGACCTACGACGTGACCCGGATCAGCTGCGTGCCGGGGTTCCTGACCGGTGTGCAGGTCGGCGGTGCCGGGCACGGCGGCACCGTCCGCTACGGCCGTCCCGGCAAGGGGTACGCCGACCTGTCCATCACACCCCGGGGCCGCGACCGGGCGGTGTCCAAGGAGGACGGCGCCACCGCGACCAAGAACCTCACCCGGCTGCCCGGCGGGCTGCCGGCCCAGTGCGGGCAACCCGCCCCGCAGGACGCGCTCGCGGCCTTCGACCGGTTCTGGGCGACCTTCGAGGAGAACTACCCCTTCTTCGCCGCCAAGGGCGTCGACTGGGCCGCCAAGGGCGCGCGGGCCCGGGCGGGGATCACCCCGCGGACCGACACCGACACGCTTCAGGCGATCATCACCGACCTCCTCAGGCCGCTCGGCGACGCTCACACGGCACTGGGGCGCAAGGGGCCCGACGGCGGGTGGGACGCCGTCTTCATCGGGCTGCGCCCCGGCACCGAGGAACCCACCGACCAGCTCCGCGAGCAGGCGGGGAAGGCCGTCGCCGCCCAGCTCCTCGCCCCCGAGCGGACCTTCGGGCAAGGCGGGCTGGGCGTCGGCGAACTCCCGGGCGGCATCGGCTACCTGCGGGTGAGCGCCTTCGAGGGGTACGTCGAGGACGGCCCGTACCAGGAGCACGCGGACGAGCTGGACAGGGCCCTGGACCTCCTGCTGGCCCACCCCGAGCGGCTGAACGGCCTGGTGATCGATCTGCGGCTGAACGGCGGCGGCTCGGACGAGCTGGGGCTGCGGATCGCCTCCCGGCTCACCGACCGCTCCTTCCTCGCCTACCGCAAGGTGGCCCGCAACGACCCGGCCGACCCGACCGCCTTCACCCGTCCCCAGCCGGTGACCGTCCGCCCCGCCGCCGGGGCGACCCGCTACACCGGACCGGTCGCCCTGCTCACCGCCGGCTCGACCGTCAGCGCGGGCGAGACCTTCACCCAGGCGATGGCGGAGCGGCGGCCGGCGGCGGTCCGCGTCGGCGAGAACACCCAGGGCGTCTTCTCCGACATCATGTTCAAGCCGGTCTCCGACGAACTCCTGGCCGTCCTGCCCAACGAGAAGTTCCTCACCCGCGACGGCACCACCTTCGACGGACCGGGCATCCCGCCGGACGTCCGGACCCCGGTCTTCACGAAGGAGGAGCTGGCCGGGCTGAAGGACTCCGCCCTGACCGAGGCCCGGCGACTGCTCGCCGCCGGGGCCGGCCACCGCTGAGCCGTCACAGCGTCACATCGGGTCCACCGCCCTCAGCTCGCCGTCCAGCTCCAGCCAGCGGGTGACGCCCAGGCCCCGCAGGAACGGCACGTCGTGGCTGGCGACGATCAGCGCGCCCTGGTAGGCGGCGAGCGCCTGGGTGAGCTGGCGGACGCTGGCCAGGTCGAGGTTGTTGGTCGGCTCGTCGAGCAGCAGCAGCTGCGGCGGCGGGTCGGCCAGCAGCAGCGCGGCCAGGGTGGCCCGGAACCGCTCGCCGCCGGAGAGCGTGCCGGCCGGCTGGTCGGCCCGTCCGCCGCGGAACAGGAACCGGGCCAACCGCGCCCGGACCGCGTTGTCCCCCGCGCCCGGGGCGAACAGCTTGACGTTGCCCACGACGGTCAGCTTGTCGTCGAGCAGGTCGAGCCGCTGCGGGAGGTGGCGCAGCGGCACCGGGACGACCACCTCGCCCCGCAGCGGGGCGAGTTCGCCGGCGATGGTGCGCAGCAGGGTCGACTTGCCCGCCCCGTTGCGGCCGACCAGGGCGATCCGCTCGGGTCCGCGCAGTTCGAGGTCGGCGGTGATGCCGTGCGGCAGCCGGACCTTGTCCAGGCTGAGGACGGTGCGCCCGGCCGGCACGGCGGTGCGGGGCAGGTCGATCCGGATCTCGGCGTCGTCCCGGACGGCCTCCTCGGCGGCGGTCAGCTTGCGCTTGGCCTCCTCCAGGCGCTCGGTGTGCATGCCCTGGAGCCGGCCCGCCGTCTCCTGGCCCTGGCGTTTGAGCTTGCCGGCGACGATGTGCGGGTCGTTGCGGGTGACCGAACGCTTCCGGCCGTAGCTGGCGCTGCGATCCAGCCGCATCCGGGCCTCGGCCAGGTCCCGTTTCTGGCGCTGGACGTCGGACTCGGCGTTGCGCAGCAGCCGCTCGGCGGTCTCCTGCTGGGCGGCGACGGTGCGTTCGTACTCGGTGAAGTTGCCGCCGTACCAGGTGACCTGTCCGTCCCTCAGTTCGGCGATCTGGTCGACGTGCTGGAGCAGTTCGCGGTCGTGGCTGACGATCACCATCACGCCGCCCCAGCCCGCCACCGTCTCGTAGAGCCGCTCGCGGGCGGCGCGGTCGAGGTTGTTGGTCGGCTCGTCGAGCAGCAGGACGTCGGGGCGGCGCAGCAGCAGGGTGGCCAGCCGCAGCAGGACGGCCTCGCCGCCGGAGAGTTCGCCGGTGGTGCGGTCGAGGCCGAGCCGGTGCAGGCCGAGCCGGTCGAGCAGGGCGCGGGCGCGCTCCTCGACGTCCCAGTCGTCGCCGACCGCGTCGAAGTGCCGCTGGTCGGTGGAGCCGGACTCGATGGCGTGCAGGGCCTCGCGGGCGGCCCGGACGCCGAGCGCCTCGTCGACCCGCAGGCCGGTGTCCAGGGTGAGGCCCTGCGGCAGGTAGCCGATCTCGCCGGCCGCCTTGACGGCGCCCGAGGTGGGGGTGAGTTCGCCCGCCAGCAGGCGCAGCAGGGTGGACTTGCCCGCACCGTTGAGGCCGATCAGCCCGGTGCGGCCGGGGCCGACGGCGAGGTGGAAGCCGTCGAGGACGGGCCTGCCGTCCGGCCACTCGAAGGAGAGGCCGGTGCAGAGGAGTGAGGTGGTGGGTTGAGCCATGGAAGCCTCCCGGAGGTCGCCGTACGTGGTCGTGGAGCAACACGGGGAGACACCGCGGGTGCGGGCGGGGACCGGGGAGGGGAGGGCCGGAGTCGTCCGAGCGACGGGGAACGCCGGACCGGCTCACCACTGAGGTCGGGCACGCGCACACTCACGGACCGCGGGCAGTGACATGGTCGGTGGCGAAGCCAACGACATGGCCGGTGACAGAACCGGCGACATGGCTGCGGAGCGGCGGGGGCGGTGTCTCAGGACCTCAGTAGTTCAACGGCGTTCTCCTGTTCAGGCGGTGGCAGGGATCACGCTACGGAGGCCCCCGGTGACGTGCAACCGGTTTTTCCGGTGCCGATCAGTGCCGACCCGATGACGGCCCGGCCCCGACCCGGCCAGCCCCACCCGGCCAACCCGGGCCGGAGCAACCCGACCCGGGACACATGACCCCGGTCACATGCCGAGCGCCTCCCCGCCCGGTCCGGGCGGGCCCGCCGCGGTCCCGCCCGGGCCCGCCTAGAATCGGGGGCATCATGAGCGCCACACTCGTCGTCAAGGACCTCGCCGCCGGCCACGGCGACCGCACCCTCTTCTCCGGCCTGGACCTGGTCGTCGCCCCCGGCGACGTGATCGGCCTGGTCGGCGTCAACGGAGCCGGCAAGTCCACCCTGCTGCGGCTGCTGGCCGGCCTGGACACCCCGGAGGGCGGTTCGCTGCGGCTCAGCCCGGCCACCGCCAACGTCGGCCACCTCCCGCAGGAACCGGAGCGCCGCCCGGACGAGTCGGTCCGCGACTTCCTGGCCCGCCGCACCGGGGTGGCCGCCGCGCAGGCCGCGCTGGACGAGGCCACCCAGGGCCTGGTGGACGGCGTGCCCGGCGCCGACGACGCCTACGCGACGAACCTGGACCGCTGGCTGGACCTCGGCGGCGCCGACCTGGAGGAGCGGGCCGAGGAGGTCGCCGGCTCGCTCGGCCTCAAGGTCTCCCTGGACCTGCCGATGACCGCCCTGTCCGGCGGCCAGGCGGCCCGGGCCGGCCTCGCCTCGCTGCTGCTCTCCCGCTACGACGTCTTCCTGCTCGACGAGCCCACCAACGACCTCGACCTGGACGGCCTGGAGCGGCTGGAGGCCTTCGTCAAGGGCCTGCGCGCGGGCACCGTCGTGATCAGTCACGACCGCGAGTTCCTGGCCCGCACCGTCACCAAGGTGCTGGAGCTGGACCTGCACCAGGGGCAGGTCAACCTCTTCGGCGGCGGCTACGAGGCCTACCTGGAGGAGCGCGCCACCGCCCGCCGGCACGCCCGCGAGGAGTACGAGGAGTACGCCGACACCAAGTCCGGCCTGGAGGCCCGGGCCCGGATGCAGCGCGGCTGGATGGAGAACGGCGTCCGCAACGCGCGCCGCAAGTCGAGCGACAACGACAAGATCGGCCGCGCGATGCGCACCGAGTCCACCGAGAAGCAGGCCGCCAAGGCCCGCCAGACGCAGCGGATGATCGAGCGGCTGGAGGTGGTCGAGGAGCCGCGCAAGGAGTGGGAGCTGCGGATGGAGATCGCCGCCGCGCCGCGCTCCGGCTCGGTGGTCGCCACCCTGCGCGGGGCCACCGCCCGGCGCGGCGGCTTCACGCTCGGTCCGGTGGACCTGCAGATCGACTGGGCGGACCGGGTGGCGATCACCGGCGCCAACGGCGCGGGCAAGTCCACCCTGCTGGCCGCCCTGCTGGGCCGGCTCGGCCTCGACTCCGGCAGCGCCGTGCTGGGCTCCGGCGTGGTGGTCGGCGAGGTGGACCAGGCGCGCGGACTGTTCCTCGGCGGGGAGCCGCTGCTGGAGGCGTTCGCCGCCGCCGTCCCGGAGCTCGCGCCGGAGGAGGTGCGCACCCTGCTGGCCAAGTTCGGCCTGAAGGCGGTGCACGTGCTGCGCCCGGCGGACACCCTCTCCCCCGGCGAGCGGACCCGGGCGGCGCTGGCGCTGCTCCAGGCGCGCGGGGTGAACCTGCTGGTGCTGGACGAGCCCACCAACCACCTGGACCTGCCCGCGATCGAGCAGCTGGAGTCGGCGCTGGCCTCGTACACCGGCACGCTGCTGCTGGTCACCCACGACCGGCGGATGCTGGACACGGTCGCGGTGAACCGGCGGATCGAGGTCGGCGGCGGCCGGGTCGGCGAGCTGTAGGCGCCGGCGGCGGCCGGGGACCGGGCCGCGGGCCGGAGAGGAGGTTCAGACCTCTTCCCCGGCCCGCCGTCATGTGCTGTGCTGTCGCCCATGGTTGACAGCACAGCGCTCGACAGCGCGGTGGCAGGCGTGTCCTACCCGACCGTCCCGCTCACCCCCATGACCGTGCCCGCCCACGAGGCCGAGGCCCGCAGCAAGGCTTTCCACGACGTGATGGACCAGCGCCGGACGGTCCGCGACTACTCGACCCGCCCGATCCCGGACGGCGTGGTCGAGTGGGCGATCCGCACCGCCAACACCGCGCCGAGCGGCGCGCACGTGCAGCCGTGGCGGTTCGTGGTGATCACCGACCCGGAGCGCAAGCGCCGGCTGCGGGAGACCGCCGAGGCCGAGGAGCGCGAGTTCTACGCGCACCGGGCCTCCGAGGAGTGGCTGGCCGCGCTGGCGCCGATCGGCACCGACTGGCAGAAGCCGTTCCTGGAGGACGCGCCGGCCGTGATCGTCGTCTTCGAGGTGCACAAGGGCCCTCAGTCGCCGCGTCCGTACTACACCAAGGAGTCGGTGGGGATCGCGGTCGGGCTGCTGCTCGCCTCGCTGCACCAGGCCGGTCTGGCCACCCTCACCCACACGCCGAGCCCGATGAAGTTCCTCAACGAGGTGTGCGAACGCCCGCAGGAGGAGCGGGCGGCCTACGTCATCCCGGTGGGCTACCCCGCCGAGGGGGCGCGCGTGCCGGACCTACGGCGCAAGGATCTCGACGAGGTACTGGTCCGCCTCTGACGCGCCCCCTCGCGGTCCCGGCACGCGGCGGCGGTCGGTGGTGACAGGTACAGGACGCCGACATAATCGCTGTCATGAATCACGTCATGCCGCCGCCGTCCGCGCCGGCGGCCCCCGGTGCGCCCACCCCCGGCCGACCGCCCGAACTGCTGCGGCCGGCCGGGGGGATCACCCTGCGGCGGCGCGCCCCGGCCCAGGCGCCCGCGCTCAACGCCGCCGTCCGGGCCAACCTGGACCATCTGCGCCCCTGGCTGGAGTGGGCCGCCGAGGCGCCCACCCCGGACCGGACCGCCGAGCTCACCGCGGCCGGCGTCGCCGCCTGGGACGCCGGCACCGACTTCATCTACCTGCTCGGCCTGGACGCCGAACCGGGCCGGGTGATCGGCTCGTTCGGCCTGCACGGCAGGATCGGCCCGGGCGCCCTGGAGATCGGCTACTGGGTGAGCGCCGAGCACGGCCGCCGCGGCATCGCCACCGCCGCCGCCCGGTCGGTCACCGAGGCGGCGCTCGCCCTGCCCGGGATCCACCGGGTCGAGATCCACTGCGACCCGGCCAACACCGCCAGCGGCGCGGTGGCCCGCCGGCTCGGCTTCCGGCTCGACCGGGTGGTCGACGCACCGGTCCGGGCGCCGGGCGAGACCGGGCGCAAGCAGGTCTGGATCCAGGAGCGCCGCCCGCCCGGCCCGTGCACCGTCTGGTGACGCCCGGCGGGCGACCGCCCCGGAGGGGTCAGTACCGCTCGCCGGACGCCGCCGGCAGCGCGTCCAGCTCGGCGAGGTCAGCCGGCGAGAGCACCACGTCGGCCGCCGCCGCGTTCTGCTCCAGGTACTTCGGCGTCTTGGTCCCCGGGATCGGCAGCACGTACCGCCCCTGCGCCAGCACCCAGGCGAGCGCCACCTGCGCGGGCGTCGCGCCGATCCGCTCCGCGATCGCCCGCACCCGCTCCACCAGCGCCAGGTTGGCCTTCAGCGCCTCTTGCTGGAAGCGCGGCAGCCCGCGGCGGAAGTCGTCGGCGGGCAGCTCGTCGAAGGACGTGATGCCTCCGGTCAGGAAGCCGCGGCCGAGCGGGGAGAACGGCAGGAACGCGATCCCCTGCCGCTCGGTGTACGGCAGCACCTCGGCGAGCGAGTCCCGGGTCCAGAGCGACAGTTCGTTCTGCACCGAGGCCACCGGGTGGACGGCCTGGGCGCGCTCGATCTCCTCGACGGTCACCTCGGAGAGCCCGATCCGGCGCGCCTTTCCGGCCGCGACCACCTCGGCGAGCGCGCCCCAGGACTCCTCCAGCGGCACCTCGGGGTCGATCCGGTGCAGCTGGTACAGGTCGACGTGGTCGGTGCCGAGCCGGCGCAGGCTGTCGTCGACGGACCGCCGGATGTGCTCGGGACGGCCGTTGCGCAGCACCCGCTCCTCGGCGTTGCCCGGCACCAGGCCGACCTTGGTGGCGAGCACCGCGCGCTCCCGGTGCGGTCCGGCCAGCGCGGCGCCGACCACCTCCTCGTTGGTGTAGGGGCCGTAGATGTCGGAGGTGTCGATCAGCGTGACGCCGAGGTCGAGCGCCTGCCGGATCACCCGCACCGAGTTCTCGTCGTCGCGGTTGTGGACGTCGTAGGCCCAGGTCATCCCCATGCAGCCGAGGCCGACGACCCCGACCTCGGGACCCTCGCTGCCGAGCGTGGCGTTGCGCATGACGTACTCCTCACTGGCGCCGGCCCCGGGGGGCCGGCCGCGGTCGGATCAACGGTGAACAGCCTCTCCCTTAGAGTGCGCTCTAGGTCAAGCCCGCTCCCGCGGGGCCGCTCCCGCACGGAACTGACGAACCGTCAGCCAGTCCCGGAACCCTCCCCGCAGCACCAGGTCCGCGAGCCGCCGGTACCCGCCCGCCCCCGGGTGCGCGCCGTCCCCGGCCAGGGCCTCCGCCGTCCAGTCCGGGTCCGCCGCCAACTCCCGGGTCACGTCGATGAACGGCACCCCGCGCCCCGCGCAGAGCCCGGCGATCCCGTCGGCCAACGCCAGCAGCCGCTCCAGGTGCGGCGCACCCGCGCCGACCACCGGCGGCGGGCCCACCACCAGGGGCGCGAGGCCGCGTTCGCGCGCCCCGTCCAGCAGCGCTGCCACGTTGGCCAGGCACGCGTCCGGCGCGACCCTCGGCCGTCCACCCTCCTCCACCGCGTCGTTGCTGCCCACCGAGAGCACCAGCCGGTTGTCCGCCCCCGGCAGCGCCCGGGCCGCCGTCTCGTCCCAGCAGCGGGCCAGGACGTCCGCCGAGGTGTTCCGCCGCACGCCCAGGTTGAACGCCGTCACGCCGGCCGGGCCCGCCGCGAGGCCCGGCCGGCCGTCCGCCATCACCCGGCCCACCCAGCCGCGGTACTCCGGGTCCCCGATCCCCTGGGTGAACGAGTCGCCGAGGAAGGCGATCCGCAGGTCCCCGCCGCCGTCGCCGCCGCCGTCCGCGTCGCCCTTGCCGTCCATGTCGTCCATGTCGTCCATGTCGCCGCTCATGGCGGAACCTTAAGGTCCGCGTAAGCCTTGCCGCGACGTGCCTTAGCTGTACCGACGGTCCTTGACGTGCACTGGTGGTCTAGTCCAGGTTGATACTCAGTACCGCGCACTCCCCCACCGGACCACCCCTCCACCGCCGCCCGCCCCGCGCCTCCTCCCCCCGCGCGCGGCGGGCGGCGGCCCCGTCCCGGCTACAGCCCCGAGGCCCGCCGCGCCGCCCGTTGGGTCCCGGTGCTCAACGCCCCGGGCCGCCGGCCCGCAGGATGGCGTCGAGCTTCCCCTCCAGGACACTCCGGGGCGCGGCGCCGGACCACGCGCCCACCGGCCGGCCCCCGACGTAGACGACGAAGGCGGGAACGGAGGACCCCGGTGCTGGACCGCCAGCCCGAACTCCTCGTCCAGGTCGACCTTGACGACGTCCAACTCACCGGACCGCTCGGCGGCCAGCTCCTCCACGACGGGGCTCACCATCCGGCACGGGTGGCACCAGGTCGCCCAGAACTGGACCAGCACGGGACGCTCGGACTGAACGACGGCTCGGTGAAGGTCTGCTCGGTGACACTCTCGACCAGGCGGGGAACATCTGCGGACATGCGCGGGCTTCCTGTCTGTGCGAACGGCGAGGAGTGCCGTGCCGTGACCGCCGGACAACGGCGGCCGCGGAACGGCCTGTTGCCGCAACACTGCGCGCCCGAAACGCGCCCCGACAACAATCGTTGCCGTTTCCGGGACGATGGAACCGCCCGGGCCGGTCTCAGCCCGCGCCCTCCCGGGACCCGCCGGGCCTCCGCCTCACCATCGCGGTCCCCGCGTCCAGGTCGACCCCCGCGCCGGGCGGAGCGCCGGCCCGCTCGTCGTCCCGCAGGACGAGCTGGGCCTGCCGCTGCTCGATCTGGACGCGCTTGTTGGCGTTGAACAGCGCGTGCAGTTCCTCGACCGCCGTCATCCCGAGACCGCCGGCCACCTCACCGGCACGCGACCGCCGGCGTCCGCTCCGCAGCGCCGCCGCCATGAACAACGCGGTCACCAGCACGGCCGCGACCACGGCCACCGTCACCACCATGCCCGAACCAACGAGCACGCCGCACACGATCGTTCCCGCCACCCGCGCGGGAGGCCGGA
>NZ_BAAAKJ010000007.1:0-9263 GCF_039527695.1 Kitasatospora putterlickiae | reverse complement strand
CCCGCCGCCCTCCCGCGCGGGGGCGACCCCTACGCCCCGGCCGCCACCGGCTCCTCGTCCGTGACCTCCAGGCCGTAGGCGGTGACCGCCTGCCGCAGGCCCCCCGGGTAGCCGGCCAGCGCGGGGGTGAAGTCCCAGTTCCCGGCGTCGTCGCGGTCGAAGCGGCCCAGACGCATCGCGATGTTGGACTCCGCGCCGTCCGCCAAGTGGACGATCGCCGCGTCCTGGTCGGCGCCCGCTTCGAGGATCAGCGCCGGCCCGGCGAACCCGGCCATGGTGGCGTCGGGGTGGTTCTCGGTGTCGGCGGCGGCGATGACGACCAGCCGGTCCGCCTCGGCGGGGAGCGCCTCGAAGTCGACCATCAGGCAGGCGTTGGCGTCCTCGTAGCCGGTCACCAGCCGGACCGAACCGTCGGGCGTGGACGCGTTGTTGTAGAAGACGAGGTGATCGTCCGAGAGGGCGCGATTGCGCCGGCAGACCAGCGCGGCGATGTCGTAGTCCTCCTCCCCGGTCCAGTGCAGCAGCAGCCGGGCCGGTTCGGCGGCCACCTCGATCGCCGGCTGCCCGGCGTCGTCCCGCACCTCGCCGTAGGCGGGGGCGAACACCTCGTGGAAGCCGTGGTGCTTGAGCAGACCGACCAGTTCGGCCCCGTTGATCAGCGTGATCGGCTTGCCGGACACGAACTGGTGCGAGCTGGGCCCGAACTTGCTGGTGGTGACCAGCACGGCCTTGGTGGCGTCCCGGTCGTGCTGCAGCGTCCCGAAGAGGTCCCGGACGGCCGACGGCGTCACCGTGTCCCGGTACCGCTTGACCTGGACGATCACGTTCCCGCCCCGGAACGGGTCGGTGTCGATGCCCCGGACGTCCACCCCGCCGTCCTTCGACCTGGCCGTGAGCTCGACCCGCATGCCCATCGACTCCATCAGCCGGGCTATCAGCCCCTCGAACTCGATCGGGTCCATCTCCAGCAGGAGCTGGAGCTCACGCACCCGCCGCGCCATCCGGCCGCGGTTCGCGTTGGTGTCGTCACGCAGGTGCCGGAACAGCATGCGCTGCGCGCGGCGCTCGTTGGTGTCGGGGCTGCTGAGGCGGTGGAGCTTGCGGCTCCGGGACATAGGTACTCCCTCGAACGTGCCACGACACGACGGATCGTCAGGCACGCGACAGAAAAGGCGACTTCAGGACGGCTCGGACGCGTCCCCCGCCGAATGAGTGAGTAGGTTACCGCCATGCCTACGCTTTCGGCATGACGACGAACAACAGCGGCCTTCTCGTGATCACCACGACCCACGACGACGAGGCGAAGGCCCGCACCCTGGCCGCCGACGCGGTCCGGGCGCGGCTCGCGGCCTGCGCGCAGGTGTACCGGATCCAGTCCGTCTACTGGTGGGAGGGCGAGGTCCAGGACGCGGCCGAGTGGCGGATCGACTTCAAGACCCGCGCCGAACTCGCCGACGCCCTGACGGGGTTCGTGAACGCGCGGCACGACTACGACACCCCCGAGGTCGTCGCCGTCCCGGTGGTGACGGGCAGCGCCGCCTACCTGGAGTGGGTGAGGGCGGAGACGGCGGAGCGGTGAGAGCGCGGGAAGCCGGCGGAGCATGAGGCCTGAAGCACCGAACGGCCCGCCGCTCCGCGTACGGAACGGCGGGCCGTCGACGTGCGCCGGTCAGAACCAGTGCAGGCAGTGCGGGGGCTGGTCCGTGCGGAAGAGGGTGTCGGCGAGGGTCGCGGCGGCGGGGTGGTGGGCGCGGATGTGGCCGGCGCGGACGAGGGTGCTGGGGGTGGTGCCGCCGAGGTAGATGGAGCCCAGGTCGGTGGCGTCGAGGGAGAGGTCGGGCTGCCGGCCGGTCGGGACGCACTCGGCCTTGCCGTCGCGGACGGTGAGCAGGTAGCGGCCGTGTTCGCCGAGGAAGGGGTCGTCGACGTCGAGGACGAGCTCGCCGTCGGCGAACCAGCCGCGCGCGGTCAGGGCGCGCGGGATGTCCAGCAGGCGCACCCAGAGCCAGTCCATCTCGGCGCCCACCACGCCGGCCCGGAAGTCCGCGAGCTGCCAGCGCAGCGGGTGATCGGCCGGGACGTGCTTGAAGACGGCCTCGGTGATCAGGTCGTGGCCGAGCACGTAGCGGGCCAGGGCCGTGAACGCCTCGTCGTTGAGGGCGATGGTCTCGTCGACCGTCAGGGTGACGGTGCGCCGGACGGCGTCCGGGACGCCGTCGCTGAGCACGTAGCTGGCATAGCCGTCCGGGACGCCGTCGGCGTCGCGGTGGAGGGCGATGTAGCGCTGCGCCGGGGCGATCGGGGGCTGTCCCGCGCGCAGGTCCCACCAGCGGCGCGGGCGGGAGATCGCGCCCGGCTGGGCGCGGCGGTAGCGGTCGTAGACCTCCTCCAGGACCTCCCGGCACTCACCGCTCCGCAGCACCTCGACCGAGCCGCTGTCCGGCCGCGCGTCGCCCGCCCTGGGGGCGGCGAGCTCGGCGTGCCGGCGCGACACCGTCAGCCGGCCCGTGTAGGTCGCGGGCCCGTAGCCGAACCGCCGGTAGATCACGGCCTCGGAGGCCAGCAGCACCGAGAGGAACTCGCCCCGCTCGCGCAGCTCGGCGAGCTGGTGGCGCATCATCGCGGTGAGCACGCCGCGGCGCCGGTGCGAGGGCACCACGCCGACGACGGTCACCCCGGCGGCCGGGACGACGACCTCCCCGGGCAGGGTCAGCTCGAAGGAGTACGCCGCCGCCGTTCCCACGGCCCGGCCGTCCGCCGTCACGGCCAGCACGCCGCGGTCCATCTCGACCGCCGACCACCAGGCCCCGCCGCCGTCCTCGGTGGTGTCCTCCGGGAAGCGCCCGAACGCCGCGTGGAACGTGTCGACGAAGACCTCGCGGTCCTGCTCGGTCGTGGAACGGATCTCCATCACTACTGACGCCTCCCCAGGTCACCGGCACCACGGCGCGTGGTGCCCGGCCCAGTGCAACGCCACCCCGCGAGCAGGTCAAGCGATTTTCGGGCGACAGGCGCACCACTGGGCGTGGAGCCGCGGCGAGAGGCGCGGAGGCCCGCGCGAGCGCCCGCACGGTTCCGCCCGGAGCGGTGTCCGCCCTCGACCCACCCCTCAACCAGCGTGCTGCTAGGGTCGGTTGGCGTTCCGAGTGAGGGGGTCTCCCGATGAAGTACCGGCTGTTGACGATCGGCGTGGGCACGGTGGCGGCGCTGCTGCTCGTCGCCGCCTTCCGGCCCACCGACCACGCGCCGGAGCCCGGCACCCCGCTCAGCGCCTACGCGCCCTCCGTCATGCCCTCCGCCCCGGACGCCGAGGACAGCACCGCCGCCTTCACCCGGTGGGTCGAGCAGCACGGCACCGAGGAGCAGCGGGAGGCCGTGCTGGGCCATGTCACCAGGGTCAACCGGGCGGTGAAGCAGGACGACCACGTCAACGCCTACCTCGCCACCGACCACCCGGAGGCCGTGGACGCCCGGACCCGCGCCATCATCCGCGCCTACCTGAAGTGGGCCGGACCGAACGAACCGGCCCGGATGCTCGTCCTCTACGACGGCGCGGGCCGCGTGATGGGCGCGATCCGCGTCGCCGACTGGAGCTGAGGGCGGCCCGCGCCGGTCAGGCGACCCGCTCGCCCGCCATGGCGTCGCGCACCCCGCGCGACATCCGCTCGGCCACCGCCGCGACGAGGGCGCGCGGGCGGCGCGGGGCGAGGTGGGCGCCGATCCGGTTGCTCAGGCCGGGGACCACGTAGGAGCGGTCGGCGTCCAGGGCCCGCAGCGCCGTCCGGACGACCGCCTCCGGGGTGGTGAACGAGCCGGTGACGGCGGCCTTCCGGGTGCCGATGACGTGGAAGAAGCCGGTCTCCACCGGGCCGGGGCAGACGGCCAGGACGCGGATGCCGCGCCGCCGGTACTCCTGGCGCAGCGCGAGGCTGAAGTTGAGCACGAAGGTCTTGGACGGGCCGTAGACGGCGAAGTACGGGGTGGGCTGGAAGGCCGCCGTGGACGCCACGTTGACCACCGCGCCCTTGCCGCGCGCGAGCATGCCGGGCAGCAGTTCATGGGTGAGGTCGACCAGTGCGACGACGTTGACCATCAGCTGGTCGTGGTCGCGCCGCGGGTCGATCGTCTCGAACGGGCCGCAGGTCCCGAAGCCGGCGTTGTTGACCAGCAGGTCCACGGTCAGGCCGCGGCCGGCGAGTTCGGCGGCGATCCGGCGGGCGGCGTCGGGGTCGGAGAGGTCCTGGACGAGGACGTGGGCGGTGACGCCGTGGGCCTCGCCGAGGCGCTCGGCGAGGTCGCGCAGGCGGTCGGCGGAGCGGGCGACCAGGACGAGGTCGTGGCCGCGCGCGGCGAGTCGGGCGGCGAACTCGGCACCGAGGCCGGAGGACGCGCCGGTGATCAGAGCAGTGGCCAGAGCAGTGGTGGCGGTACGCACGGTGACGCTCCTTGTCTCCATGAACTGTGGCAAGAGAGTATCGGATAAGTTCAGATCTGCAACATCGCTGTTTCAGTTACTGCCCGAGCCGCTTCCCCGCTGTACCGTTCCCCGGGTACCGTCCGAGCTGGAGGCACCACCGATGACCCGCACGCCGCCCGGCCGCCCGCTGCGCGCCGACGCCGAACGCAGCGTCCGCGCGATCCTCGCGGCGGCGGAACGCGTCCTCGCCGAGACCCCGGGCGCGTCCATGGAGCAGATCGCGGAGGCCGCCGGAGTCACCCGCACCACCGTCCACCGCCGGTTCGCCAACCGGCAGGCGCTGGTCGACGCGCTCGCCACCGGCGCCGCCGCCAAGCTCGCCGAGGCCATCGAGGACGGCCATCCCGGGACCGCCCCGCCGCTGGTGGCGCTGCACCGGGCCACCGCCAACGTGCTGCGGGTGAAGGCCGCCTGGGGCTTCGCCCTCGGGCCGGCCGTCGCCCAGAGCGAGCGGGCCGCCCGGACCCACGACGAGATCGCCGGCCGCTGCCTGGAACTGCTCGCCCGGATCCGCGAGCAGGGGGTCATCGCCGCCGACGCCGATCTGGAGTGGGTGCGCCGGGTCTACTACGCCCTCATCGGCGAGGTCACGCACGGCACCGCGGCGACGGCCGGAGCGGTCGCCGCGGACGCCGATCCGGACGTGCTGGCGGCCCGGATCGTCGACACCTTGCTGCACGGCGTGGGTCCGCGCACCACGCGCTGACGCCCCGGCCGTCGCGCCCGGACGCGCGCTCGCACGGTCAGCCGCACCCCTCCCGGGGCCACCAGCATCCCCGCCCCAACTCCCCTATATGGCATGACAATCGTCCAATTCCCTCGATCGAGGGAACAATCGCCCATGTCCCCACTTTTTCGGCCGGATGAGGCACCATCAGCACGTCCGCGCCCGAACGACCTCGTCCGGGCGGCAGAACCGGCCCTGGGACCCGCCCGTGACTACCTCCGCCCCCGTGTGGGACTGCCCCTTCAACCACACCGACGGCCTGGAGTTCGACCCCCTCCTCAAGCGCCTGCTGACCGAGGAGCCGATCGCCAGGATCCGCCTGCCGCACGGCGAGGGCGAGGCCTGGCTCGCCACCCGCTACGAGGACGTCCGCGTGGTCACCACCGACCGCCGGTTCAGCCGCGCCGCCGGCATCGGCCGCGACCTGCCCCGGATGACGCCCGCCCCGATCGCCCAGGTCGAGTCGATCAACCTGATGGACCCGCCGGCCCACAACCGGCTGCGCCGCCTGGTCGCCCAGGGCTTCACCAACCGCCAGGTGGAGCGGATGCGCGCGCACACCCAGCGCGTCGTCGACGGCTACTTCGACGAGATGGAGGAGCACGGCGCGCCCGCCGACCTGGTCCGCTTCCTCTCCGCCCGGCTCCCGCTCACCACCATCTGCGAGCTGCTCGACATCCCCGCCGGGGACCGCGCCGAACTGCGCGGCCACGCCATCGCGATGATGTCCATGGGCCCGGACAGCGGCGACGGCCAGGTCACCGCCAAGGCCGCCCTGCGCGCCTACTTCGCCGAGCTCACCGCCGCCCGCCGCCGCGCCCCCGGCGAGGACCTGATCAGCGCGCTCGCCACCGCCCGGGACGGCGCCGAGCTGCTGGACGACGACGAACTCGCCGTGATGGCCATGGTCCTGCTGGTCACCGGCCACGACACCAGCACCTACCAGCTCTCCAACATCACCTACACCCTGCTCACCCACCCCGAGCAGCTCGCCAAGCTGCGCGCCCAGCCGGACCTGCTGCCGCGCGCCCTGGAGGAACTGCTGCGCTTCATCCCGTTCCGCCAGGGCGTGGGCATCGCCCGGGTCGCCACCGAGGACGTCGAGCTCGGCGGCGTGCTGATCAAGGCCGGCGAGCCGGTGCACGTCTCCTACCTGGCCGCCAACCGCGACCCGGCGGTGTACGAGCGGCCCGACGAGCTCGACCTCGACCGCGGTGCGCCCACCCACATGACCTTCGGCTACGGCACCCACCACTGCCTCGGCTCCCACCTGGCCCGGATGGAGCTCCAGGTGGCCATCGGCACCCTGCTGAACCGGTTCCCCTCGCTGCGGCTCGCCGTGCCGCCCGCCGAGCTGGACTGGCGGACCGGCTCGATCTGGCGCTACCCGCAGACCCTGCCGGTCGCCTGGTGACACCGCTCCCCGCCCAGCCGCATCCGTAGACCCAGGCCCGCCAGACGGGAGACCCACCCATGGCAACACTCTGCAGACCCGCCATCGCCGTACCCGAGCACGTCATCACGCTCGACGAGACCCTCGACCTGGCCCGCACCCTGCACGCCGACCACCCGCAACTCGGGCTCGCCCTGCGGCTGATCGAGAACACCGGGGTGCGGACCAGACACCTGGTCCAGCCCATCGAGGAGACCCTGCACCACCCCGGCTTCACCGTCCGCAACGCCGTCTACGAGCGGGAGGCCAAGCGCCGCGTCCCCGAGGTGGTCGAGCGCGCCCTCGGCCACGCCGAACTCGCCGCGCGGGACATCGACCTCATCCTCTACGTGTCCTGCACGGGCTTCATGATGCCCTCGCTGACCGCGTGGCTGATCAACTCCATGGGGTTCCGCTCCGACACCCGGCAGCTGCCGATCGCCCAGCTCGGCTGCGCGGCCGGCGGAGCCGCCGTCAACCGGGCCCACGACTTCTGCCGCGCCTACCCGGGCGCCAACGTGCTGATCGTCGCCTGCGAGTTCTGCTCGCTCTGCTACCAGCCCACCGACATCGGCGTCGGCTCGCTGCTCTCCAACGGCCTGTTCGGCGACGCGATCGCCGCCGTGGTGCTGCGCGGCCGCGGCGGCACCGGCGTCCACCTGGAGCGCAACGGCTCGCACCTCGTGCCGGACACCGAGGACTGGATCTCCTACGGGGTCAAGGACACCGGGTTCCACTTCCAGCTCGACAAGCGCGTCCCGGGCACCATGGAGATGCTCGCCCCCGCCCTGCGCGCGCTGGCCATCGAGCACGCCTGGGACATCTCCGGCCTCGGCTTCTACATCGTGCACGCGGGCGGCCCGCGGATCCTGGACGACCTCTGCCACTTCCTCAACCTGGAGCCGGTCGCCTTCCGGTTCTCCCGCGCCACGCTGACCGAGCGCGGCAACATCGCCAGCGCCGTGGTCTTCGACGCGCTGGCCCGGATGTTCGACGAGGGCGGGGTCGAGGACGGCACCCACGGACTGATCGCCGGCTTCGGCCCGGGCATCACCGCCGAGATCTCGCTGGGCAGTTGGGCCGGAAAGCCGCTGGAGGCGGTGGTCCCGCGCCGGCCGCGCGCGATCGAGACCGCGGAGTTGACGCTCACTCACCCGACCGCCCCCCTGCTGCGTCCGGCCGGGACTACGATCACCGAATGACCGATACCACGGGTGCCACGACCACCACCGGCACCACCGAAGCCACCAGTACCGGTGGGACCCCCGACAGCGCCGCGACACCGGACGGGGCCGGGGGCCCGCTGATCCCCAGACCGTCGCGCCCCGCCGGGGCCGACCGGGCCGCCGAGCTGGCCGCGCTCTTCCCCGCCCTGCACGCCCCGCAGTACTGGGCCTGGGGCCGCTACGACGCGCGGTTCTCCACCGTCCTGCCGCCGGACGAGCTGGTCACCAACATCCACCTGGTGGGCTTCACCGACGGTGGCCGGGTGGTGCTCTGCCGCGACGACCGCGACCACTGGTTCCTGCCCGGCGGCACCCGCGAGCACGGCGAGTCGGTGGACTCCTGCCTGGTCCGCGAGCTGCGCGAGGAGGCCGGCGCCCGGCTGCTCGGCGAGCCGGTCTGGCTGGGCGCGCACCGCTGCGTGACCGACGACCCGGTGCCCTACCGGCCGTGGCAGCCGCACCCCGAGAAGGCCTGGCTCTGGGGCTGGGCCGAGGTCACGGTGGACTCGGTGCCGACCAACCCGGACGACGGCGAGCAGGTGGTGGAGGTCCGCGCGGCGGACCCCGCCGAGGCGCGGCGGCTGCTGCTGAGCGGCCACGAAGCGTGGTGGGGCGAGCTGATCGGCCTCGCGGTGGAACTGCGGTCGCGACCGCGCTGAGCCGCTGTTCCCGTACTCCCGCAAGGCCACCCGTAGACCACCGAAAGACCACCGGAAGACCGACGGCAGACCACCGGAATGGCCCAGCAGCGGCCCACCGTGTCCGATGCGCGGTGGTATGACTCGAAGGGACCCGGGTCCGTCTCGGGCCCGCACCGACGGGAGCCGTCATGGACAACTACCCGCTGCTCAACATCTTCTGGACGATGCTGGAGCTGTTCCTCTGGATCCTCTGGTTCTTCCTGCTGTTCAAGATCATCACGGACATCTTCCGCAGCCACGACATGGGCGGCTGGGCCAAGGCCGGCTGGATGGTCCTGGTGATCCTGTTGCCGCTGATCGGTGTGCTGATCTACGTCATCGTGCGCGGCAAGAGCATGGGGGAACGCGACATCGCCCAGGCCCAGAAGGCCGACGCCGCGTTCAAGGCGTACATCCGCGATGCGGCGGGCAACGCGCCCGGGGAGGGCGCCGCGGCGGGGGCGCCCGGCCGGAGCCACGTCGACGACCTGGCCAAACTGGCCGGCCTCAAGGCGAGCGGGGACATCTCCGAGGAGGAGTACCAGAAGGCGAAGGACAAGCTGCTGGTATGACGGGGACGCCGGTGGGGGCGGCCGCTGGACGGGTGTCCACCGGCCGCCCTCCTCGGATGCTCAGCGCCGCCCGGAACGGCGGTCGCCGGAGCGGCGGTCGTCCGCCGAACCGCCACCGCCGGTCAGCCCGGCCCGGCGCAGCGCGTCCA
>NZ_BAAAKJ010000006.1:5087-15888 GCF_039527695.1 Kitasatospora putterlickiae | reverse complement strand
CCGTTGACCGACCGCGCGGTCTCCGGTCTGGGCGCCTCGGCGGCCGAACGCGACGCGAGGGACGGCGACAGCGCCATCCCGCCGGTGGTTCGGAACAGCTCGTCGGCACCCGGGAGACTCACTCGGCGGGGCGGCACCGGTCGAGCACCTCCCTGGCGAGCTGGCGGTAGGCGGCGGCACCGACCGAATTGGTCGCGTACGTCGTGATCGGTTCGCCGGCGACGGTGGTCTCCGGGAAGCGCACGGTCCGCCCGATGACGGTGTGGAAGACGTGGTCGCCGAACGCCTCGACGACGCGCGCCAGCACCTCGCGGCTGTGCACGGTGCGCGAGTCGTACATGGTGGCGAGGATGCCGTCCAGCCGCAGCTCGGGGTTGAGCCGCTCGCAGACCTTCTCGATGGTCTCGGTGAGCAGCGCCACGCCGCGCAGCGCGAAGAACTCGCACTCCAGCGGCACGATGACGCTGTGAGCGGCCGTCAGCGCGTTGACCGTCAGCAGGCCCAGCGAGGGCTGGCAGTCGATGATGACGTAGTCGTAGTCGGGCAGCAGCGGCTTCAGGGCGCGCGCCAGCGCGGACTCCCGGGCCACCTCGCTGACCAGCTGAACCTCGGCGGCGGAGAGGTCGATGTTGGACGGCAGCAGGTCCATGCCCGGCACGGCCGTCTTCAGCAGCACCTCATCGGCCGTCAGCCCGCGCTCCATCAGCAGGTTGTAGACGGTGACGTCGAGTTCCATCGGGTTGACGCCGAGGCCGACGGAGAGGGCGCCCTGGGGGTCGAAGTCGACGAGCAGCACGCGGCGGCCGTACTCGGCCAGCGCCGCGCCCAGGTTGATGGTCGACGTGGTCTTGCCGACGCCGCCCTTCTGGTTGCACATCGCGATGATCTGCGCGGGGCCGTGCTCGGCCAGCGGCGCGGGGATCGGGAAGTAGGGCTGGGGGCGCCCGGTCGGGCCGATCCGCTCGCGGCGCTGGCGGGCGGCGTCGGGGGCGAGGGTGGCCGCGTACTCCGGGTCCGGCTCGTACTCGGCGTCGGGGTCGTCGTAGGCGCCGTAGGCGAACTCGCCGTAGGCCAGGCCGTGGGCCGGCAGTTCGGCGTCGTAGTCGGTCACCGTGGTCACCTGTGCTGTGTTCTGGCGTGCTTCGAAAGTACGGAGAGCGACCGAGCCGACCTCGGCCGAGCCCACGGAGGGCTGCCTGGCCCCGGGCTCCTCACTCGGCTGGCCGGCGGTGTGCGCCGCCAGTCCTGGCTGACCACCCCCGGGAGCAAATGTCGACTCATTCACAAGTCGTCTTACCTCCTTGGGCATCCAGGACTCTATGTCGATTCGTCAGCGTGGCAGCATGCCGACGGTTTGCGACTCTAGGCCGTTCAAGGCGTTCGCAGCAACACAATCCACGGTAGTGGGCAGGATGTGTCGACGATCGGGCAACCCTCTGTCAAGGGATACGAGGGCCCCTGACTCCAGGGATTCCGGGGTCGGGTGACACGACCGACGGAAATTGACGACAGAGCGACCCGCCCCCGCCGCCCCCGCCGTCATCACCGGATTCACCCCGCGTTCACACCGCGGCCGGGCCGTCCCGGTGACCCCCTGTGCACGGGCATGGCGAAGCCCCCGGCCCGGAACGCACCGGGCCGGGGGCAACACACGTCACACTCAGGCGAGCACGGACTCCAGGGAGACCGACTCCAGGCCGAAGGCCTCGGCGACGGCGGCGAAGGTGATCTGGCCCTCGTGCACGTTCAGGCCCTTGGCCAGCGCGGCGTCGCGGCGCAGCGCCTCCTTCCAACCGCGGTTGGCCAGCTCGACGACGTACGGCAGCGTCGCGTTGGTCAGCGCGTAGGTGGAGGTGTTCGGGACGGCGCCCGGCATGTTGGCCACGCAGTAGAAGACCGAGTTGTGGACCTGGAAGGTCGGCTCGGCGTGCGTGGTCGGGTGCGAGTCCTCGAAGCAGCCGCCCTGGTCGATGGCGATGTCGACGAGCACGGAGCCCGGCTTCATCCGGGAGACCAGCTCGTTGGTGACGAGCTTCGGGGCCTTGGCGCCCGGGATCAGCACGGCGCCGATGACCAGGTCGGCCTCGATGACGGCCTTCTCCAGCTCGAAGGCGTTGGACATGATGGCCTTGATCTTCGTGCCGAAGATCTTGTCGGCCTCGCGCAGCTTGTTGATGTCGCGGTCCAGCAGGGTCACGTCGTAGCCCATGCCGATGGCGATGGTGGCCGCGTGCCAGCCGGAGACGCCACCGCCGATGACGACGGCCTTGGCCGGGTGGGTGCCGGGCACGCCACCGGGCAGGGTGCCGCGGCCGCCGGCCGGGCGCATCAGGTGGTACGAGCCGACCTGCGGGGCCAGCCGGCCCGCGACCTCGGACATCGGGGCGAGCAGCGGCAGGGCGCCGTTGGCGAGCTGCACGGTCTCGTACGCGATGGCGGTGGTGCCGGAGGCGATCAGCGCGTCGGTGCCGGCCCGGTCGGCCGCCAGGTGCAGGTAGGTGAAGAGCGTCTGGCCCTTGCGCAGGCGGTGGTACTCCTCCGCGATGGGCTCCTTGACCTTCAGCACCAGGTCGGCGGTGGCCCACACCTCGTCGGCGGTGGGGAGGATGGTGGCACCGGCGGCCACGTACTCCTCGTTCGGGATCGAGGAGCCGACACCGGCGTTGTCCTCGATGTAGACCTCGTGTCCGTTGCGGACCAGCTCATGCACACCGGCAGGCGTGATGGCCACGCGGTACTCGTGGTTCTTGACCTCGCGGGGGATGCCGACCTTCACGGCTAAACACGTCCTCTTGCCATGGGGGTCCCTACCGGAGAAGACCGGCGGGCGACGCGCACGGGGGGAAGCCTCCGGAAGACACCGGGGCACAGATCTCTGCGCGACTAAGTCCGAGTGTAATGAAGCCTAGGTGGCCTGTCAGCCTTCCAAAGTGAATAAATCTGCCGGACACATTGGCAGGTTCGTAGGCTTCCCACGTGATCTTCCTGCCAAAGCGCCACTGACCTGGCATTTTCGACAATACTCCTGAACCGCCCCCTACCACCCGGCCAGGGCGCGTTCCCGCAGCTCCGCCAGGGCGGTGCCGACGACCTCCCGGCCGTGCTCGTCGCCGATCCTGCGCAGCACCGCGAGGGACGCCCGGTACTCCCGCTCGGCCTCCTCGAACCGGCGCTGGGCGGTGTGCGCCTCGGCCACCCTGGCCAGCAGCCTGGCCTCGGCGGCCTGGTCCCCCATCGACTGCCGCAGGCCCAGGGCCCGGCCGTACCAGTCAGCGGCGCGCACCGCGTCGCCGAGCGCCCGGTGGCAGCCCGCCGCGCCCTCCAGCGCGCGGGCACAGAGCGCCTCGTCGTCGGCGGACCTGGCGTGCTCCAGGGCGGCCCGGTAGTGGCCGGAGGCCTGCTCCCAGCCGCCCGCGGCGGCCTGCAGGTCGCCCAGGTTGAGCAGCGCGGCGGAGGCCCGGCGCGGGCGGCCGTGCCGCTCGGCCACCGTGAGCACCAGCTCGTGCAGCTGGTAGAGGTCGGCCGGGGCGGCGGCGCCGGTCAGCGGCAGCGCCCGGAGCAGCGCCGTGACCAGCCGGCCGGCCGATCCGTCGAGGTCGCCCTGGCCGATCGCGTCGGCGACCGCGCCGAGCAGCGGGTCGCGCTCGCCGAGCAGCCACTGGCGGGCGTGCGCGGCGGAGGTCAGCCGCAGCGGGCCGGGCAGCGGGTCGGGGCCGGGCCCGCCGGCGGGGTCCAGCAGCGCCCGGGCGCACTCGGTGAGCCGCACCAGCCGCTCCAGCAGCCGGGCCCGGGCCAGCTCGACCTCGGCGGGCCGGTCCTCCCGCTCGCGCAGCCGGACCAGCCGGGGGTGCAGCCGGCCGGGGACCCGGTAGCGGGCGGTGCCGTCGGCGGCCGGCGGCTCCACGGTGAGCAGCTCCCGCTCGGCGACCGCGGCGACCGTCCCGGCGGCCTGCTGGGCCGGACAGCCGACCAGCGCGGAGGCGGTGCGCACGTCCGCGCACTGGGCCGGGGCCAGGGTGAGCGCGCGCAGCATCCGCGCCTGCACGGCGGGCAGAGCCGCGTAGGCCAGCGTGAACGCGCCGATCAGCGGGTCGTTGTCCGGCACCGGGACCGGCTCGGCGGGCTCCGGCGCGGGCCGCACCCAGGCGGCCGGGTCCCGGGCCGGTTCGACCGGCGGCGTCGCCACGGGCGCGGGCCCGGCGGCCTTCGGCTCCTCCGCCGCCCCGGCCGCCTTCCTCCGCTTGCCCGGCGCCGGCTTCGCGGCCTTCGCGGGCTTCTCCGCCTTCTCCGCTTTCCCAGGCTTCTCGGACTTCTCCTCCTGCTCGGCCTCTCCCGCGACCCCCGCGACCGGCGCGGACGCCTCGGCGACGGCCCGCACCAGCTCCTTCGCCGCCTCCGTCACCGCCAGCTTCGCATTGCCGCGCAGCCGTCCCGCCATCAGCCGCAGCGCCGCCGGCTGGGATCCGCAGGCCTCCGCCAGATCGGCCGCACCGACCGGGTCGCAGCTGATCCGCGTCCCGCTGACCAGGTCGCCGAGCAGTTCGGCGGCCGCCAGGCGGTCGAGCCCGCCGAGGATGACCGGGTCGATGTCCTCGATGCCGGTGAGCGGTCCGGCGGTGGTGGCGAGCACCAGGCAGCCCGGTTCGTCCGCGAGCAGCGGCCACAGCTGCCCGGCGTCCCGGACGTCGTCCAGCAGCAGCAGGACGCGCCGCCCGGCCAGCGCCCGGCGCAGCGCGACGCACGCCGGGTCGTCCCGCCCGTCCTCGACGGCGCCGGGCAGCGGGACGCCGGCGGTGTCCGCGCCGAGCCGCTCCAGCAACCGGCGGGCGACCCGGGCGGGCGGCACCCGGGCGCCGTCGGGGGCGGACAGCCGGGCGAAGAGCACGCCGTCGGGGTACTGGGCGGCGGCGGTGACGGCGAACCGCAGGGCCGGCGCGGTACGGCCCGAGCCCGGCCGGCCGGCCAGCACCAGAACGGGGCTGCGGCCCTCCGCGGGGCGCGCGGCGGCGGCCCGCAGGGCGGCCAGCTCGGCGCGCCGGCCCACGAACAGGGCGGGACCGGCCGGCAGCCGGTCCAGCCCGGGAACGCGCTCGGCGGGCGCTCCGGGCCCGGCCTCCATCGTCACCGTCTTCCTCGCCACCCGCGCCACTCCCGACGTCGCCACCGCACACCGGAGGCGGCCAGCAGCGGACGCCCCGTCTGCGAAGCGTAGTTCGACCATCCGCTCGGGCCGAGGTGACATCCGGTCGTACGAATCGGCAAATCACCCCGCCGGCCGAGCGAACAGCCCCCGTTCGCCCAGCCAAGCAGCACCGGCCCACCCCTCGCCCGCCCGAGAACGCCGTGCCCGCCGACCGTCGGCGCCAGATCAGAGCGCCCCGGAGGCGAGCCGGGCCTAGACGAACGGCCTGGCGGGCCAGGGGGAGTCGGCGGGGCGCAGGCCTTCCAGGCCGCCCGGGCCGTGCAGGGCGGCGTAGAGCGCCAGGGTGCCGGTGATCAGGGTGGGGTTGTGGAGCTTCCCGGCGTGGATCAGCCCGACCAGCTCCTCCACCGGTACCCGGGCGGACTCCAGCTCCAGCTCCTCCCCGTGCGCCTCGTAGCGCCGCCCCTCCGCCTCGGCGAGGTCGGTGGCCAGGAAGAGGCGCAGCGCCTCGTCCGTCCCCCCGGGCGAGGTGTAGAAGTCGACCAGCACCCGCCAGGTGCCCGCCTTGCAGTGCGCCTCCTCGTACAGCTCGCGCTGGGCGGCGTGCAGCGGGTTCTCGCCGGGGACGTCGAGCAGGCCGGCCGGCAGCTCCCAGAGGCGCTGGCGCACGGGGTGGCGGTACTGGCGCAGAATCAGCACCCGCTGCCGGTCGTCCAGGGCGAGGACGGAGACCGAGCCCGGGTGGGTCTGGTAGTCGCGGCGGGCCCAGCTGCCGTCGGGCATCAGGACCTCCTCGCTGCGCACGCCGGTGACCCGCCCCTGGAACGGCGTGCTGCTCCCCCGTACCTCCCACTCCTCGGCCCGGTCGGCGACATCGGCAAAGCTGCGGTCGTCCATCACGCTCTCCCCTTTTCGTCAGTACGACACAATCTAACGCCGAACGGCGGCCCCGCAGGAATCGCGGGACCGCCGTTCGATGGAACGCGGGTCGCCTACTCGGCGTCGGCCGGGGCCGTCTTGATCTCGATCGCGGCCTTCACCAGGCCCGCGAACAGCGGGTGCGGGCGGGTCGGCCGGGACTTCAGCTCCGGGTGGGCCTGGGTGGCCACCAGGTAGGGGTGCACCTCACGCGGGTACTCGACGTACTCGACGAGGTCGCCCTTCGGGGAGAGGCCCGAGAAGATCAGGCCGGTCTTCTCCAGGTCGGCCCGGTAGGCGTTGTTGACCTCGTAGCGGTGGCGGTGGCGCTCCTCGACGTACTGCTCGCCGTCGTAGACCTCACGGACGATCGAGCCCTCGGCGAGCTTGGCCGGGTACAGGCCCAGGCGCATGGTGCCGCCCAGGTCGCCCTTGCCGTCGACGATCGCCAGCTGCTCGGCCATGGTGGAGACGACCGGGTGCTTGGCGGCGGCGTCGAACTCGGTCGAGTTGGCCTCGGGCAGGCCGGCCAGGTTGCGGGCGGCCTCGATGACCACGCACTGCAGGCCCAGACAGAGGCCCAGCAGCGGGATCCGGTTCTCGCGGGCGTAGGTGATCGCGCCGACCTTGCCGTTGACGCCGCGGTCGCCGAAGCCACCGGGGATGCAGATCGCGTCGACGTCGCCGAGCTGCTCCTGGGCGCCCTCGGGCGTCTCGCAGTCGTCGGAGGTGACCCACTTGATCTCGACCCGGGCGTTGTTGGCGAAGCCGCCGGCGCGCAGCGCCTCGGTCACCGACAGGTAGGCGTCCGGCAGGTCGATGTACTTGCCGACCAGCGCGACCTTGACGATGTGCTGCGGCTCGTGGACGCGGCGCAGCAGGTCGTCCCAGGTGGTCCAGTCCACGTCGCGGAACGGCAGGTCCAGGCGGCGGACGACGTAGGCGTCCAGGCCCTCGCCGTGCAGCACCTTGGGGATGTCGTAGATCGACTTGGCGTCGATCGCGGCGACCACGGCCTCCTCGTCGACGTCGCACATCATCGAGATCTTGCGCTTGATGGCCTGCGGGACCTCGCGGTCGGCGCGCAGCACGATGGCGTCGGGCTGGATGCCGATGTTGCGCAGCGCGGCGACGGAGTGCTGGGTCGGCTTGGTCTTCAGCTCGCCCGAGGGGCCGATGTAGGGGAGCAGGGAGACGTGCACGAAGAAGACGTTGTCCCGGCCGACCTCGTGGCGGACCTGGCGGACGGCCTCCAGGAACGGCAGCGACTCGATGTCGCCGACGGTGCCGCCGACCTCCGTGATCACCACGTCGACGTCCTCGGTCGCCATCCGGCGGATCCGGGACTTGATCTCGTTGGTGATGTGCGGGATCACCTGGACGGTGTCGCCGAGGTACTCGCCGCGGCGCTCCTTGGCGATGACGGTCGAGTACACCTGGCCGGTGGTGACGTTGGCCGAGCCGTGCAGGTTGGTGTCCAGGAACCGCTCGTAGTGGCCGATGTCGAGGTCGGTCTCGGCGCCGTCGTCGGTGACGAAGACCTCACCGTGCTGGAACGGGTTCATGGTGCCCGGGTCCACGTTGAGGTACGGGTCGAGCTTCTGCATCGTGACGCGCAGGCCGCGGGCCTTGAGCAGGGCGCCGAGGCTGGAGGCGGTGAGGCCCTTGCCGAGCGACGAGGCGACACCCCCGGTGACGAAGAGGTGCTTGGTCGTCACGGCGCGGCCGTTCGATGCCTTGCCGGAATGGGGCTGTGCCAAGAGGGGGCTCCCGTGGGTCGCGAGTCGAAGGTGACGTGGTGGGAGGCTCGCGGCTGCCGTCCCGACGAGGGAGGGGCGGTGCGGGGCACGGCGCCCTGGGGGTCGTCGGTTCGGCCGGTCCGGGGCGTTTGATCCCACCGGTCCACGGGATACCAGGGTAACAGTGACCCGGCCCGGACGCGTTCCGGGCCGCCCCCGCGCGGCGCCGGGGGCCCCGATCCGCGGGCGGGATCCGCCGGGGCGCTCCCCGGGGCGTACGCCGGGCGTGCCGCCGGCGCACCACCCGGCGCATTCGTCACACCTGTCGCACCACCGGCCCGTCCGGGCCACCTTCCGCCGGCCCGGACCGGCTCGGCCGGGCCATCGCGGATCCCCACTTCGAACCATCCGGAGCTGATCCTTCCGAGCCATCCTGACGGACTCCCCCGCGATGCGCGGTATTTCCGCCGAAATGCGGCGCCACACCGCGCTGCGCCCGCGTGCTTCGCCCCTTTCGTCCGTCGTAAGCTGCACGGACGCATCGCCGACAACACGAGCTCGCGGAGGGCGTGGGAGGGTCAGGAACCTCTCGGTCCCCGATGCGCGACCGGACCTCCCCGTGATTTCCCGCTCTTTCCACCCACCCGAGGCTCGACCGAGCCCACGCGGACACTCCAGCAAGGCCCCCACCACCCCACGGAGGGCCGGACGTCCCGGGGTGGCCCCGGTCCCGCCACACCCGCTGGCTCCCCCTCGGATCGCCGATGCGTCGTGACCACATTGCGAACTGGAGATCACGTGGCCGGCCGTATCGAGGACTACGCACTCATCGGGGACATGCAGACCGCCGCCCTCGTCAGCAGGGACGGAGCGGTGGACTGGCTCTGCCTGCCCCGATTCGACTCTCCGGCGGTCTTCGCCGGCCTGCTCGGCACCGACGAACACGGCTTCTGGCGAATCGGCCCCGCCGAGGCGGTGGCGGTCGACCTGCCCGCGACCGACCCCGCCGCCCCCGCCGCCGGACGGGTCCATCTCACGGACACCGGTGACCTGCGGATCCCACCGCCCACCGCCGCCGCCCCCGCCGTGCCCGCGGACCGCCGCCGCTACCGGGGCGACTCGCTGATCCTGGAACAGGAGTGGGACGCCCAGGGCGGCACCGTCCGGGTGATCGACTTCATGCCGCCGCGCCCGCTGGCCGGCAAGGACGCCGTCCCGCAGGTGATCCGGATCGTCGAGGGCGTGGCCGGCACCGTGCGGATGCGCTCCGCGGTGCGGATGCGGTTCAGCTACGGCCGGGTGGTGCCCTGGGTGCACCGGGTCGAGCAGCCCGACGGCGGCCACCGCACCGTCGCGATGGCCGGCCCCGACTCGGTCTGGCTGGACGGCGAGGCCGACACCTACGGCCGCAACCTCACCACCTACGCCGACTTCACCGTCTCGGCCGGCGAGCGGATCGCCTTCGCGCTCACCTGGCAGGCCTCCCACCTGGAGCCGCCGAAGGCCCCGGACGCCGAGGAACTGCTCGACGCCACCGCGGACTTCTGGCACGACTGGGTCGGCCAGTGCACCTACCAGGGGCCCTACCGGGAGGCCGTGGTCCGCTCCCTGATCACCCTCAAGGGCCTCACCTACGCCCCGACCGGCGGCATCGTCGCCGCCCCCACCACCTCGCTGCCCGAGGACATCGGCGGCGAGCGCAACTGGGACTACCGCTACACCTGGCTGCGCGACGCCGCGATCACCCTCTCCTCGCTGCTGCGCACCGGCTACCGCGAGGAGGCCCGGGCCTGGCGCGAGTGGCTGCTGCGCGCGGTGGCCGGCGACCCGGAGAACCTGCAGATCATGTACGGCATCGCCGGCGAGCGCGAGCTCACCGAGTCCTCGCTGGACTGGCTGCCCGGCTACGAGGGCTCCCAGCCGGTGCGGGTCGGCAACGGCGCGGCCGGCCAGCTCCAGCTGGACGTCTACGGCGAGGTCGTCGAGGCGCTGCACCTGGCCCACATGACCGGCCTGGTCCGCAACGACCACGCCCACCACCTCCAGCTGCGGCTGATCGAGTACCTGGAGGAGCACTGGCAGGAGCCGGACGAGGGCATCTGGGAGGTGCGCGGCCCGCGCCGGCACTTCGTCCACTCCAAGGTCATGGCCTGGGTCGCCGTCGACCGCACCATCAAGCTGCTGGAGCAGACCCCCGAGGACGCGCCCGCCGGCGGCCACCTGGAGCGCTGGCGGGACCTGCGCGACACCATCCACCGCGACGTCTGCGAGAAGGGCTACGACCCGGGCCGCAACACCTTCACCCAGTACTACGGCGGCAAGGAGCTGGACGCCTCGCTGCTGCTGATCCCGCAGGTCGGCTTCCTGCCGCCGGACGACAAGCGGGTGATCGGCACCATCGAGGCGATCCAGCGCGAACTCGCCACCGAGGACGGCTTCGTGCTGCGCTACCCGACCCACGACGAGTCCGGCAACAACGTCGACGGCCTGCTCGGCCACGAGGGCGCCTTCCTGGCCTGCTCGTTCTGGCTGGCCGACGACCTCGCCATGATCGGCCGGGTGCAGGAGGCGCGCGAGCTGTTCGACCGGCTGCTGTCGCTGCGCAACGACCTCGGGCTGCTCGCCGAGGAGTGGGACCCGCGGCTCAAGCGGCAGGTCGGCAACTTCCCGCAGGCCTTCAGCCACGTGCCGCTGATCGACACCGCGCTGCGGCTGACCGCCTGCGGCGGCGCCTACCTCTCGGCCCAGCCGGACGGCCTGGCCGCCGACCGGGCCGGCGAGCAGGCCACCGTCTGAAACCGCCGCACGGCTACCGGTTGCGCTGCACCAGCTCGTCGTAGGTGCTGAGCACCTGGGCGACGGTGGCGGCCTCGTCCGGCCAGGTCTCCGCCTGCTGCCGGCCGGCCGCCACCAGGCGCTCGCGGCGCGCCGGGTCGGCCAGCAGCTGGCGCACCGCCCGGCCGATCGCCGCGGCGTCCCCGGGCGGGACCAGCACGGCGGC
>NZ_BAAAKJ010000006.1:0-5067 GCF_039527695.1 Kitasatospora putterlickiae | reverse complement strand
ACCAGCACGGCGGTGTCGCCGACCAGTTCGGGGATGCCGCCGACGGCCGTGGCGACCACCGGCACGCCCGCCCGCATCGCCTCCTGGACCACCAGCGAGCGGGCCTCCCAGCGGCTGGAGAGCACCAGGACGTCGGCGGCGGCCAGCAGGTCGGGCACGTCGGTGCGGTAGCCGAGCAGCCGCACCGGCAGCTTCTCGGCCGCCACCCGCTCGCGCAGCCCGGCGGCCTCCGGGCCGTCCCCGGCGAGCAGCACCAGCGGCCGCGGGTCCGCCCCGGCCAGTTCCCCGGTGGCGTCCAGCAGCAGCCCGAACGCCTTCTGCGGGACGAGCCGGCCGACCGCGAGCACCAGCGGGCGGTCCGGCCCGGAGCCGAGCAGCGCGGCCCGGGCCCGCGAGCGCTCCAGCCGGCCCTCGGGCATCCGCGGGGCCGCGACCGGGCCCAGCCGGGCGTCGGTGGCACCGAGCTCCCGGGCCCGGGCCACCAGGTCCGAGGAGGCGCCGAGCACGAGGTCGGCGGCGCGCGCCACCCGGCGCTCCATCAGCCGCTGGAGCCGGCGCTCCATGCCGGTGGCGAGCAGCGCGTGGTGCGCGGTGACCACCAGCGGCGTCTCCGGGCGCAGGCCCGGGAAGCGGCCCGCGGTGCGCAGCGCGAGGTCGGACAGCAGCGCGGCGCGCAGGCCGTGGGCGTGGACCACGTCGGCGCCGGTGAACGCGCGGCGCAGTTCGCCGATGGCGGTGGCGTCGCTGCGGGCGCCCGCGGTCGGGGTGATGTCGACCAGGTGGAACCGGGCGCCGGTGCGGGAGAAGCCGAACAGCGCGTCCGCGCCGGCGGGGGCGCACACCGTCACGGTCACTCCGTGTGCGACCAGACCCTGAGCCAGGGAGCGCACGTGCGCGCCGATGCCGCCCGTACTGGCGGCCAGGACGAGCACCACGCTGAGCTGCCCCGGTTCGGGGGTGGCCGCGACGGCCCGGGCGGCGGAATGGTCCACGTCGTCTCGCATCCGACTCGATCAGCTACGCGCGCCCCGGACGGGGGTTTCCCTCCGGCGGCGCTCGGGACAGGAAGGCCAGTGTCCAGCGGCCACCATGCCAGGTCGGCGGCCCTCTTGGACAGTCGGCGCCCCCGGCGGGGCGCGTCGCGACCGGTCCGGTCCCGGCCGGTCCAGGAGGGCCGCCGGAGCGGACCGGGGCCGACTAGCGCCGGCGGGGGGCGCGGGCCGCGGCGAGCAGTTCCTCGGCGTGCGCCCGGCCGAGCTCGGAGTCCTCCAGGCCGGCCAGCATCCGGGAGAGCTCGCGCACCCGCTCCTCGTCGCTCAGCACCTTGACGCCGCTGCGGGTCACGGTGCCGTCGTGGGTCTTCTCGACCACCAGGTGGCGGTCGGCGAAGGCCGCCACCTGCGGCAGGTGGGTGACCACGACGACCTGGGCGCTCTCGGCCAGCTTGGCGAGCCGGCGGCCGATCTCGACCGCCGCCTTGCCGCCGACGCCCGCGTCCACCTCGTCGAACAGGTAGGTGGGCACCGGGTCGGCGCCGGCGAAGACCACCTCGACGGCGAGCATCACCCGGGACAGCTCACCGCCCGAGGCGCCCTTGGCGATCGGCCGGGGCTGGGCACCCGGGTGCGGGGCGAGCAGCACCTCGACCTCGTCCACGCCGTGCGGGCCGTAGGCGACGGTGCGGCCGTCGAGCTCGATCCCGGACAGGTCGTCCAGCCGGCTGATCGCGAAGGTCACCCGGGCGTGCGGCATGGCCAGCTCGGCGAGCTCGGCGGAGACGGCCTCCGCGAAGCGGCCGGCGGCGGCCTGCCGGGCGGCCGACACCTCGGCCGCGAGGTCGGCCAACTCGACGCGCAGCGCGGTCTCCTGGGCGCCCAGCTCGTCGATGCGGTCGTCGTCGCCGTCGAGTTCGGCGAGCCGCGCGGAACCGGCCTCGGCCCAGGCGATCACCTCGGCCAGGGTGTTCTCCGGGCCGCCGTACTTGCGCAGCAGCTGGGCCAGGACGGCCCGGCGGTCCTCGACGGCGGCCAGGCGCACCGGGTCGGCGTCCAGGTCGTCGGCGTAGCCGGCCAGGTCGCCGGCCACGTCGGCGAGCAGGTAGCCGACCTCGTTGAGGCGGTCGGCGAGGGCGGCGAGCCGCTCGTCGTGGTGGCGGACGGCCTCCACCGCGCGGCGGGCCTGGGCGAGCAGGGTGCCCGCGTCCAGCGCCTCCGGGTCGGCGGGGTCGCCGGCCAGCGCGGCGTGCGCCAGGGTGGCGGCGGAGGAGAGCGCGTCGGCGTGACCGAGCCGCTCGGCCTCGGCGGCCAGCTCCCCGTCCTCGCCGGCCACCGGTTCGGCGGCGGCGACCTCGTCCAGGCCGAAGCGCAGCAGGTCGGCCTCCTGGGCGCGCTCGCGGGCCCGGGTGGTCAGCTCCTCCAGGGTCGCGGCGACCTCGCGCAGCCGGCGGTAGACCTCGCGGTAGCGGGCCAGCGGCTCCGCGACGGACTCGCCCGCGTACCGGTCGAGGGCGCCGCGCTGGCGGGCCGGGCGCAGCAGCCGCTGCTGATCGGTCTGGCCGTGCACGGCGATCAGGTCCTCGCCGAGTTCGGCGAGCAGGCCGACCGGGACGGACCGGCCGCCGACGTGGGCGCGGGAGCGCCCCTCGGCGGAGACGGTCCGGCTGATCAGCAGTGCGCCGTCGTCCAGCTCGGCGCCGGCCTCCGCGGCCCGGGCGGTGCCCCNNCCCGCCGGGGAGCCGGCGGGCAGTTCGAGGCGGCCCTCGACGACCGCGCGGGCGCTGCCGTTGCGCACCAGGCCCGGGTCGGCGCGGCCGCCGAGCAGCAGGCCGAGGCTGGTCACCACCATGGTCTTGCCGGCGCCGGTCTCGCCGGTCACGGCGGTGAAGCCGGGGGCAAGCTCGACGACCGCGTCGTCGATGACCCCAAGATCCCGTATCCGCATCTCGTCCAACACGGAGACGACCTTACGAGGTTCCGCCCCCGCCGCGCGACGAGCGACAACGCCGCGCGGCAACTCCGTACCCGGAAGTTCACCCCATCCGGGAATCCGCGGAGGGGATTTCCGGGCTGCTGGAGGGGGCCGCCGGCGGAACGGTGCACCAGGGCAGGAAGAACTGCGCGAGCGGGCCGATGGCCAGGGCGTAGGCGATGGTGCCGACGCCGACCGTGCCGCCGAGCAGGACGCCCGCGGCCAGCACGGTCAGCTCGATGCCGGTGCGGATCAGCCGCAGCGAGCCGCCGGTGCGCCGGTGCAGGCCGGTCATCAGGCCGTCACGCGGCCCCGGGCCGAGCCGGGCGCCGATGTAGAGACCGGTGGCCAGGCCGTTGAGCACGATCGCGCCCGCCATCAGCGCGATCCGGGCCGGCAGCGGGCCGGGGGCGCCGACGAGGTTCACGGTGACGTCCATCGCGGCGCCGATCACCAGCACGTTGGCGAGGGTGCCGAGGCCCGGCAGCTGGCGCAGCGGTATCCACAGCAGCAGCACCAGCGCGCCGCAGATCGTCACCCAGGCGCCCACCGACAGCCCGAAGCTGCCCTGCAGTCCCTGGTGGAAGACGTCCCAGGGGTCGAGCCCGAGGCCGGAGCGGAGCATCAGGCCCATGCTGGCCCCGTAGAGCGCGAGGCCGCCGAACAGCTGCGGCAGCCGTCGGCCGAGCGCGTGGGTGTCCCCCAGGACGCGGACGGCCAGGGACGGCGGCGGGGACGGGCGGGTGCTCACGGTGGTGGCCATGGAATCTCCGAGCAGGTGGTGCTGCACCGCAGGACACATGGCCCGGCGGTGGCGGACTCAACGGCCGCCCTGCCATGATGGCCAGGCCAATACGGCCCACGACAGGGCCAATCCCCATCAAGTGGACCGAGGAGCCATGGCCGACTGGCAGACCACCGTCTCCTCCCCCGCGCTCGCCCGGCTGCTCGCCACCGCCCGGCTGCCCGAGCCGGCCGGCGCCGCCCGCCGCCCCGCCTACCGCACGCTGGCCGCCCAGGTCCGGCTGCTGGTCTCCGAGGGCCGGCTGCCGGTCGGCGCCCGGCTGCCCGCCGAACGCGAGCTGGCCCTCGCCCTGCGGCTCAGCCGCACCACCGTGGCCACCGCCTACGAGGCCCTGCGCGCCGACGGCTACCTGCGCAGCCGCCGCGGCTCCGGCAGCTGGACCGCCCTGCCCGAGGGCTCCGCCCCGCCCAGCGACGCCCTGCACCCGGTGCCGCCGGACGAGCAGGGCCGCATCCTGGACCTCGGGGTCGCCGCGCTGCCCGCCCCGCAGCCCTTCCTCTCCGCGGCCGCCGCCCGCGCCGTCGAGCAGCTGCCCGCGTACGCCGCCGGCCACGGCCACTACCCGACCGGCGTCCCGGTGCTGCGCGAGGCGGTGGCCCGCCGCTTCACCGAGCGCGGACTGCCGACCACCCCCGACCAGATCCTGATCACCATCGGCGCGATGGGCGCCCTGCACCTGGTCCGGCAGGCCCTGCTCGGCCGCGGCGACCGGGTCGCCGTCGAGGCCCCCAGCTACGCGCACACCCTCCAGGCCCTGCGGCTCAACGAGGCCCGCCTGGTCCCGGTCCCGCTCACCCCCGCGTTCCGGTGGGACCTCGCCGAGTGGCGGCGGGTGCTGAGCGGGGCCGCGCCGAAGGCCGCCTACGTGATCCCCGACTTCCACAACCCCACCGGCGCGCTGATCGACGAGGAGCAGCGGCGCGAGCTGCTCGCCGCCGCCCGCTCCGCCGGCACCGTCGTGCTGGCCGACGAGACCACCGCCGAACTCGGCTGGGGCCTGCCCGAGGGCGTCGCCCCGCCCCGGCCCACGGCCGCCCTGGACCGCGCCGCCCAGGTGGTCACCGTCGGCTCGGCCGGCAAGCTGCTCTGGGGCGGCCTCCGGATCGGCTGGGTGCGCGCCGCCCCGGCCCTGGTCCGCCGGCTGGCCACCACCCGGGTCTACAGCGACGTCGGCGCGCCCGTCCTGGACCAGCTGATCGCCGCCGAGCTGCTGGCCGGGGACCTGCCGGCCGTCCGCGCCCACCAGCTGACCCGGCTGCGGGACAGCGCCGAGGCGCTGGCCGCCGCCCGCCGGC
>NZ_BAAAKJ010000005.1:19464-29632 GCF_039527695.1 Kitasatospora putterlickiae | reverse complement strand
CGCTCGGCGGCGCCGAGCGCGTCGATCCGGGTCCCGTACACCTGCTCAAGGCGCCGGGGGAGCGGGACACCGGCGAAGTCCGGTGACTCCTCGCGGTGGTCGGCGGTCCGGCCGCGGCGCCGTACGTGCGGCGGCAGTTCGAGCAGGGCCAGGGGGTTGCCCCGGGCCTCGTCCAGGACGAGCCGGCGCAGCCGGGGGTCGAGGCCGGGGTGGTGCCGGTCCAGCAGCCGTTCGGAGGCCCGCTCGGAGAGCGTGGTGACGGTCAGCCGGGGCAGGGCGGCGGTGCCGAATCCGGACGGCACGTCGTCGCGCAGGCCGATCAGCAGCTTGGCCGGGGTCCCGGTGAGCCGCCGGCCCACGAAGCCGCACACCTCGGTGGTGGCGGCGTCGAACCACTGGCCGTCGTCGAGGACCAGCAGCAGGGGCTGCCGGGACGCGGCGAGGGCGAGCAGGTCGAGGACGGCGATGCCGAGGGTCATCACCGAGGGGGGCGGGCCCGCGCTGCGGCCGAACACCACGTCCAGCGCGCCCCGGTGGCCCTCGGCCAGCCGGTCGAGGCCGGGGAGCAGCGGGTGCAGCAGCTGGTGCAGCCCGGCGTAGGGCAGCTCCCACTCGGCCTCCGTGCCGGCGGCCCTGACCACCCGGTGGCCGTCGGCGGCCGCGAGGGCGGCGACGTGGTCGAGCAGGGTGCTCTTGCCCACACCGGTCTCACCGCCCAGGACGAGGGCGCGACCGCCCTGGGCGGTGATGAACTCGGACAGCGCGGCCTGTTCGTCGTCCCGGCCGATCATCGCCGCGTCAAGCGGTTCCACCGGTCCCCCATACCCCTCATCGTGACCGACCCGGCCGCCCCGGCGGCCGCTTCGAAGAAGTCACCCCTCTGGCTGGTGACGAAGCTGTCATGAGCTTCCGTCACCTGTCAAGAAGCTCAGGTGGTATCCGGCCAGGCCCATCGCGGGTCGACGATCGTCGTCACTGTTTTGACGGGTGACGGATCGGAACTGGGTCCAGGGTTCGTCCGCCGGGCCGTCCGCTGTCCGGTCGCCCACGAACGGTGTGCGCGGTAGCGTCACCGATGGTCACCGGGCCGTCGCGGACCGCTTGCCCGGGACGGGCGCGGGCGAGGCCCTGCGGTGGCCCCTTCCGAGCCGTCGATCCGACAGGAGCGTCCCACCGTGGCCGTACCCACCACCTTCGACCAGCGCGCCACCGGCTTCAGCCTCCCGCTCGCCTACAACCTGGCCAAGGCCGCCGAGCTCGCCTACCAGGACGAGGCCACCATCGAGGCGCGGGCCCGCGACTGGGGCTTCGACACCGTGCGCCACCACCAGACCCGCTTCACCCCGCCGTTCCCGCTCCAGGACACCCAGGCCTACACGATGGCCGGCGAGCACATGATCGTCACCGGGTTCCGCGGCACCGAGCCCGCGCGGATCCGCGACTGGCTCACCGACGGCACCACTCCGCCCTGGCCCGGGCCCGCCCGCACCGGCTACGTCCACTACGGCTTCGCCGAGGCCCTGGAGTCGGTCTTCCCCGAGGTCGCCAAGACCCTCGCCGACCTGCGCACCAACGGGCAGAGCGTGTGGTTCACCGGCCACAGCCTCGGCGGGGCGCTCGCGATGCTCACCGCCGCCCGGCTGAGCCTGGAGGACCCCCGGCTCCAGGCCGACGGCGTCTACACGTTCGGCCAGCCCCGCACCTGCGACCGCCTGCTCGCCGCCGCCTACGACAAGGGCCTCCAGGGCCGCACCCACCGCTTCGTCCACGACAACGACATCGTGCCCCAACTGCCCCCGGAGCCCGCCTTCACCCATGTGGAGACGCTGCACCACATCGACTCCGCCGGCCGCGTCCGGGAGAAGGCCGGCCTGGTCGCCGGGCTGGCCGACCGCGCCAAGGGCCTGGGCGCCGCCGCCTTCTCCCCGGACGGCGAGGGCGTCCGGGACCATCTGATGCGCAACTACCTCGCCGCCCTGGAGAAGGCGCTCGACTGACCGCTCTTCCCGTCTCGCGAACCCCCGGTCCGTTCAGCCGCGCTCGGCGCCCCCGTGCGGGTCGCCGACCTGGCCGACGCCCGCACCGGACCGCGCACCGGACCGTGCTACGCGGCGCCGGCGTCCAGGAAGCCGTCAACCAGCGCGAGGAAGCGCTCGGGCTCCTCCACCCACGGGCGGTGACCGGACTCCGCGAGGACCTCCAGCCGGCCGCCGGGGTGGGCGGCGGCCACCGCGCGGGCGGGCGCGGTGCCGACCATGCCGTCCGACGCGCCGGCCAGCACCAGCACGGGCGTCCGGGCGGCACCCAGCCGGGCGACCCGCTCGGCGAGGGTCCGGGGACCGGCCGATCCGGCGTAGAAGGCCTCCCGCAGCCACGGATGGGCGGACGCGTACCGCGGCGGGTACTCGGCGAGCCGCTCCCCGGTCCAGCGGTGCCAGAAGAACGGCAGCACCCGGCGCCGCAGCGCCGCGAGTTCCTCGCCCGACCGGCCGCCGAGCCCCAGCAGCCGGTCCGCCTCGGCGGCGTCGGCGTACCACGGCTCGGCGGACCGCGAGGCCCGCAGCCCGGCCAGTTCCGCCTCGTCGACCTCGCGCCCGGCCCGCCCGACCGGGGCGACCAGCACGGCGCGGCCCGCCCGCCCGGGGAAGGCCGCCAGGTACTCCTGCGCGGTGAGGCACCCGGCCGAGTGCGCCAGCAGGTCGAAGCGCTCCAGCCCCAGGTGGACGCGCAGCGCCTCCAGGTCGCGGGCCTGTTCGACGAACGACACCGTTCCCCGGTCCGCCGGCACCCCGGACCGCCCGGCCGCCCTGGCGTCCACCAGCACCAGGCGCCGCCGCCGGCCGAGCCCCCCGAGGTCCCCCAGGTACCGCAGGTCCATCCCGGGACCGCCGGGCAGCACCACCAACGGCTCGCCCTCGCCGTGCACTTCGTACCAGATCACGCAGTCGTCGTAGGACGGGAGGCTAGGCATGATCGCCAGCCTTCCACGGTCCCGGGCGCGCTTTCAATCGGTTTCCGCCGAGGTCGTGGCGCCCGGGGCGGCGCTCAGGAACCCATGGTCAGACCGGCCTCGGCGGCGCCCCGGCTGAGCACCACCGTGCGGATGTGCTCCAGGGCCCGGGCGTAGTCGGCGCGGCCGGGCTCGCGGCGGGCGGCCTCCTGGAGGTCGATGACGCGGCAGGGCGGGCCGAGGTCGGTCACCTGGGGGAGGAACTCGGCCTTGGCGACCGTCCACCGCTGTCCCGGCGCGGCGGGCGGGGCGAAGGTGAACCGGGCGATCGAGCTCCAGTTGCCGCGCGGGTCGTCGGCGCCGTCGTAGGTGACCATCTGACCGGCGAGCTGGTCACCGAGGCCGTACACGGTCCAGGTGCCGTTGATCTTCTCGTACGCCTGGGGGATGTGGGCGTGGGTGCCGAGGATCAGGTCGATGTCCGACGCGCCCCCGGCCTGCCCCTCGGACAGTTCGCGGGCCAGCGTGAGCTGCTGCTCGTTCGGCGCGTCCTGCCACTCGGTGCCCCAGTGCAGGCTCACCGCGACGACGTCCGCACCGGCCGCCCGGGCGGCGCGGGCGTCGGCGAGGATCCGGTCGCGGTCGATCAGGTTCACCGCCCAGGGCTGGTCCGACGGCAGCGGGATGCCGTTGGTGCCGTAGGTGTAGGCGAGGTGGGCCACGGCGGCGCCACCGGCCCGCAGCAGCGCCGGCCGGCCCGCCTCGGCCTCGTCCCGGGCGGAGCCGGTGTGGGCCAGGCCGACGGCGTCCATCGCGTCGAGGGTGCGCCGGATGCCGGCGGCGCCGTCGTCGAGGGTGTGGTTGGAGGCGGTGTCGCAGGCGGTGTACCCGGTGTCCTTGAGGGCCCGGGCGACCTGCGGCGGCGATTTGAACGTCGGGTAGCCGGTGAACGGCCCGCCGTCCGCGCCGTAGACGGTCTCCATGTGGCAGATGGCGAGGTCGGCGCCGCTGATCAGCGGTTTGACGCCGGCGAACATCTGGCCGAAGTCGTAGCCGCTCCCGCCGGCGTCCGCCTGGGCCTGCCGGATGATCGAGGCGTGCGGCAGCACGTCACCGCTGGCGACCAGGGTGAACCCGCGCGGCCCGGCCGAGGACGCGGCGGACGTGGCGGGGCTGCGGCCGTCGTCCACCGGCGGCGGTGAGGCCGGGGAGCCGCAGCCCGCGGCGGCGAGCAGCAGCGGGACGGCCATCGCGATGACCGGTCGGCGGGGCAGGCGCATGGTCGACTCATCTCATGATCGGAAGGCGTTGCGGCCCTCCGACTATGCGACGCCCCGGCGGTCTCCCCCCGGCCCCACGCCCGGGCGCCCCCGGGGCGTCACCCGGGGGACCGCACCGGCTCCGGGCCGGCGCGCGGGTGGCCGGGGACGCTCCTATGGTGGAAGCCGATCGCCTACGGAGGATCATCACCGCACGTCACCGAACCCCCTGGAGGGCCGCCATGGCCACGCCCCGCAACGCGCGCCGCCCCGCGCCCGACCGGGCCGGTGGTGGATACCGCACGTCGCTCCCGTGGCGGATCCTCACCCACGCGTCCGAGTACGTCGACCGGCGCCTCGGCTGGGACAGGCTGCCGGTCCTGCCCGGACTGCTGACCCTCCTCGGGCTGCGGATCAGGCTGCGGCAGCGGAACCTCCACGACACCGGACGGCTGCCCGCCGTCGACCCGCCCACCCCCGCGCCCCCGTCCGCGAGCCACCGGGTCAACCGGACCGCCGACGGCAGCCACAACGACCTCGGGGACCCGCGGATGGGCATGGCGGGCACCCGCTTCGGCCGCAACATCCCGCTGGACCGGATCGCCCCGGCCTCCGCCGAGGCCGTGCTCTCCCGGCCCAACCCCCGGGAGGTCAGCCGGGCCCTGCTCACCCGCCACGAGCTGGTCGCGGCCGAGTCGGTCAACTCCCTGGTCGCCGCCTGGCTGCAGTTCATGATCCGCGACTGGTTCAGCCACGGCTCCAGCCCCACCGACCGCCCCTGGGAGGTGCCGCTGCTGGACGACGACCCGTGGCCCGAGCGGCCGATGCGGATCATGCGGACCCCGGACGACCCGACCCGGGACCCCCAGGCACCCGCCGGCACCCCCGACACCCGGGTCAACGTCTCCTCCCACTGGTGGGACGCCTCCCAGATCTACGGAAGCGGCGAGGCCGAACAGCGGCTGCTGCGCACCGGGGAGCTGGGAAGGCTGCACGTGGGGGACGACGGACGCCTGCCGCCCGCCGCGGACCCGTCCCGTGACCCGTCCCGCGTCCCCGGCTTCTGGCTGGGGCTGGCCATGATGCAGGGCCTGTTCGCCCGGGAGCACAACGCGATCTGCGAGCACCTGCACCACGCCTACCCGTCCTGGGACGACGAGGAGCTGTTCCAGCGGGCCAGGCTGGTGAACGCCGCGCTGCTCGCCAAGATCCACACCGTGGAGTGGACGCCGGCCGTGATCAGCCACCCCACCACCGTCGCGGCCCTGCGCGCCAACTGGTGGGGCCTCGCGGGCGAGCGCGTCCACCGGCTGTTCGGCCGGGTCAGCGGGAGCGAGGTCCTCAGCGGCATCCCCGGCGGCGGCACCGACCACTACGGCGTCCCGTACGCCCTCACCGAGGAGTTCGTGGCCGTCTACCGGATGCACCCGCTCATCCGTGACGACTGGCACCTGCGCTCCGCGGCCGACGACTCCACCCTGCGCCGGTGCACCTTCCGCGACCTCGCCGGGCCCGAGGCCCTGGAGGTGATGGGCGCCGTCGGCACGGCCGACCTGCTCTACAGCTTCGGCACCCTCCCGCCGGGCCTGGTCACCCTGCACAACTTCCCCAGGTTCCTCCAGGAGTACCGGCGCCCGGACGGCAAGCTCCAGGACCTCGCCGCCACCGACATCCTGCGCGGCAGGGAGCTCGGGGTGCCCCGCTACAACGAGTTCCGCCGGCTGCTGGGGCTCAGGCCCGCCGGGACCTTCCACGAGCTGACCGGCAACCCCGACTGGGCCGACGAGATCGAGCGGCTCTACGAGGGCGACATCGAGAAGGTCGACCTGACCGTCGGCATGTACGCCGAGAAGCTGCCCGCCGGATTCGCCTTCAGCGACACCGCGTTCCGGATCTTCGTCCTGATGGCGTCCCGCCGCCTGAACAGCGACCGCTTCTTCACCGAGTACTACACCCCCGAGGTCTACTCCAAGGCCGGCCTGGCCTGGATCGACGACAACACCATGATCACCGTCCTGCTCCGCCACCACCCCGGGCTCCGCACCCCCCTCGCCGGTCTGACCAACGCCTTCACCCCCTGGCACTCCGCCGCCCCGACGGCGTCGTGACCGGCGGGCCTGCTCTTGGCTCGGGGGAGGGGCGTATGTACGTTAGAACATAAGTGCCGGGGAGGATGGGCCCAGGCCGGAGCGAGAAGGACCCGAGCATGACCGACACCACCGCGCCCGCCCGCTGCTGCATGCCGTCCGGAGGGGGCGCGGTGACGCCGGTCCCGCCGCTGCCCGCGCCCTCGGCGCGCCGGGACGGCGACGACGGGACGGTGCTGCTGCCCGGCGGCGAGTTCCTGATGGGGACCGAGGACGCCGAGGGGTTCCCCGGGGACGGCGAGGGGCCGGTGCGGGCGGTGCGGCTGACGCCGTTCCGGATCGACACCCACGCGGTCAGCAACGACCGGTTCGCCGCGTTCGTCGCCGACACCGGCTACCGCACCGAGGCGGAACGCCTGGGCTGGTCCTACGTGTTCGCGTCCTTCCTGCCCGCCGCGCTGCGCCGGGACGCGCCGCGGCCCGAGCGCACGCCCTGGTGGTGCGGGGTGGAGGGGGCGGCCTGGAACCGTCCTGAGGGGCCGGGCAGCGACGTCGCGGGGCGCGGCGACCACCCGGTGGTGCACATGTCCTGGAACGACGCGGCGGCGTACGCGGCCTGGGCCGGCAAGCGGCTGCCCACCGAGGCGGAGTGGGAGTACGCGGCGCGCGGGGGCCTGGAGCAGGCGCGCTACCCGTGGGGCGACGAGCTGGACCCGGCGGGGGAGTACCGCTGCAACATCTGGCGCGGCACCTTCCCGGCCCGGAACACCGCCGCCGACGGCTTCCGCGGCACCGCCCCCGTCGACGCCTTCGAGCCCAACGGCTTCGGGCTGTACAACGTGTCCGGCAACGTCTGGGAGTGGTGCGCCGACTGGTGGACCACCGACCACCCGGCCGACCGGCCGCTGGTCGACCCCGCCGGCCCCGCCGCCGGCACCGACAAGGTGATCCGGGGCGGTTCCCACATGTGCCACCGCTCCTACTGCAACCGCTACCGGGTGGCCGCCCGCACCGCCAACAGCCCGGACAGCTCCAGCGGGCACGCGGGCTTCCGCTGCGCGGCGGACGCCTGAGGCGCGCGGACCGCACCGGAACCGGAGGGGAATCGGAGGGGAACCGGAGTATTGACATCCGGCTACTGGCGGGTAAACCTGTGGGCATAAGTTCCTCAGAACATAGGTGCCGCACATGCAGCTCGACTATGTGATCCTCGGGGCGCTGACCCTGCGCCGTCTGTCCGGCTACGACCTGCGTCGCTGGATGGACGGGCCGGGCCGCTTCATCGGGTACGGGGTCCAACTCCCGCACATCTACCGCCGACTGGCCAGGCTCGTGGAGCGCGGCTGGGTGGACTTCGAGGTCGATCCGCGCGAGGGCCGGCCGGACGCCAAGGTGTACCGGCTGACGGAGGAGGGCCGCGCGGCCCTCCTGGAGTGGGCGCGCTCGCCCTTCGAACCGTCGCCGCGCGCCAAGGACCCCGACTTCACCCTGCGGTTCTTCTTCGCCGGGCAGCTCGACCCCGCGATCGCGCTGGACATCGTCACCACGGAGCTGGAGTACCGGCTCAAGGCGCACGCGGAGTCGGGAGCCATGCCGCTGCCCGACGCCTACGACCCGCAGATCCCCGAACTCGACGCCGCCTGGGCCCGCGAGGTCCACACCATGGCGCACGAGCACGGCTACGCCTTCGGCGCCTCGCACATCGCCTGGCTCCAGCTCACCAAGGCCCGCCTGGAGGCGCGGCTCGGCCGCTGAACCCGCGGCCCGCCGCGCCCCCCTGCGCGGCCCGCCGCCCCCGCGGCACCTTTCCACCCCTTGATCACCGGTCGCCCGGCGCCCCCCGCCGCCGGGCCGCACCGGCGCGCGCCCCTGCCCCGCTCCTCCCCCTGGAGTCCCCTCATGCGCATCATCTACATCGACGTGGACACCCTCCGCGCCGACCACACCACCCCCTACGGCTACCACCGGCCCACCACCCCCAACCTCCAGGCCCTCGCCGGGAAATCGGTCGTCTTCGACCGCTACTACTGCTCCGACTCGCCCTGTCTGCCGTCCCGCACCGCTCTGACGAGCGGTCAGTTCGGCATCACCAACGGCGTGATCGGCCACTTCGGGCCGGCCGCGCAGTTCCGCCTCGACTCCGGCCACGGCCCCGAGCCCGACCGCCCCCTGCTCGGCCAGGTGCTCGGCTTCGGCGGCCACTACACCGCCGCCGTCTCGGTGTTCGCCGAACGCCACCGCGCCTACTTCTTCCACGCCAACTTCCGCGAGTCCATCCGCGCCACCGACCGCTTCGGCGACGAGAGCGCCGAGGAGGTCAACCGCGCCGCCACCGACTGGATCCGCCGGCACGCGGACGACGAGAACTGGTACCTCCACCTCACCTACTGGGACCCGCACACCAACTACATCCAGCCCGTCGAGTGGACCGAGAAGATGGCCGCCTCCGGCCCCGTCCAGGAGTGGCCCGACGAGGAGACCATCGCCGCCCACGCCGAGGTCTACGGCCCGCGCAGCGCCCTCGACCTGAACTACTCGCTGATCGGCGACGGCACCTCCCCGGTCCCGCACAACATGCCCGACGCCATCCGCTCGCGCGCCGACTTCGAGCACCTGATCAACGGCTACGACGGCGCCGTCCACTACTGGGACCACCACTTCGGCCACCTCATGGCCACCCTCCAGGAACTGGGCATCGCCGAGTCCACCGCCGTGATCGTCAGCGCCGACCACGGCGAGTCCTTCGGCGAACAGGGCTCCTACGCCGAACACGGCCTCGCCAACGAGCCCACCCACCGCCTGCCCCTGGTCGTCTACTGGCCCGGCGTCACCGACCACCTGCCCGCCGAAGCGCGGCGCAACGACGCCCTCCTCTACAACATCGACCTCGCCCCCACCCTCTGCGACCTCCTCGACCTGCCCGTCCCGACCGGCTGGCAGGGCACCTCCTTCGCCCCCGCCCTGCACGGCGAGACCATCGAATCCCGCCCCTACCTCGTCCTCGGCCACGGCGCCCACACCTACCAGCGCGCCGTCCGCACCCGCGACCACCTCTACATCCGCACCTACCACCCCGGCGCCTTCCGCGCCGAATGGGAACAGCTCTTCCACGTCACCGAGGACCCCCACCTCACCCGCGACCTCCTCGCCGACGAACCCGAACTCGCCGCCGTCATGCGCTCCCACCTCGCCGAATGGTGGAACGAACACGCCGGCCGCCCCGGCAGCCTGCCCGACCCCATGCAGGCCACCCTCCAGACCGGCCCCACCTACTACAACGACCCCGCGCGCTACGCCCGGCACCTGCGCGACACCGGCCGCGAGCGCCTCGCCGAGGACCTCGAAGCCCGCCTCGCCACGGTGAACGTGCCGGTCTCCTGGCACGCCCCCGACCGCCCGCGCACCGCCGAACTCGCCATGCGCTGGGCGGCCCTGCTGCAGACCCGCGATCAGAGCTCGGTCCGGCCCAACTGACGCGCGTCACGCGAAGGGAGTTCACATGACCGCCGAATCCTCGCCGCCGCCCACCGCGGTGACCGCCCCGCCCCCCGCCGCCGCCGGAAAGGCCGGACGCGGCCGCTGGCGCCAACTGGGCCTGCTCAGCGCCGCGATGGGCACCGACAGCGGTGAGCACAGCGCCGCCTCGGTGCTGTTCCCCGCGATGCGCACCGCCCTGAACCTGCCGCTGTCGGCCCTCAGCCTGCTCGTCGCCCTGGGCAAGATCACCGGGGTGGTCTTCGGACCGCTCTGGGTGAGCCTCGCCCAGCGCTACCCCCGCAAGTACGTCCTCGCCGTCAGCTCGGGCCTGTGGGGCCTGTGGACCATGGCCACCGGACTCGCCCAGAACTACCTGCAACTCGTGGTGCTCTTCG
>NZ_BAAAKJ010000005.1:7210-19435 GCF_039527695.1 Kitasatospora putterlickiae | reverse complement strand
GGCGTCGCCGGCAGCGGCCCCCTGATCAACGGCGTCCTCGCCGACCTCTTCGACGACCGCTCCCGCGGCCGGGCGGCCGGTGTCATGTTCGGCACCGTCGCCCTGGTCACCGCGCTCCTCGGCCCGACGCTCGGGCAGCTGTCCCGGATCGACGGCGGATGGCGCTACGGGTTCTTCGTCGTCGGCGCACTCCAGGTGCTGGCCGGGATCGCCATCCTGCTGTTCTTCCAGGACCCGGGCGTCGGCGGGTCCGAGCCCCAACTCGCCGCGCTGAAGGCCGGACCCGCCGCGCCGCGCGGCCGCGCCTTCGACCGGGCGAGCCTGCGCCGGCTGGCCGGCATCCGCAGCTTCCCGCTGATGTGCCTGCAACGCCTGCTCAGCGCCCAGTTCGTGATGGTCGCCTTCGGTGTGGTGTTCCTGGTCGACGTCCGCGGCTTCGGCAACGCGCAGGCCTCGCTGGTGGTCTTCCCGGCCGCGCTGTCCTACCTGGTCGGCACGCTCGGCGGCGGGCTGGCGGCGGACCGCGTGCAGCGCCGCCACCCCCGCACCGGCCGCATCGCCGTCCTGCAGATCGCGCTCCTCGGCTACGGCGTCGTCGCCTACATCGCCACCCAGATCGCCTGGACCCACCTCGGGATCTACGCCTTCCTCCTGTCGCTGATGGGCCTCCTGCAGGGCCTCCAGCCGTCGGTCAACCGGCCGGTCGTCATGGCCATCACGCCGCCGGAACTGCGCGCCGCGGCCTTCGCCGTCTTCATCGGCGTCGAGGGCATCGGCTGGGCCGTGATCACCCTGATGGTCGGCTTCCTCGGGGACACCATCGGGCTGCAGAGCGCCTTCCTGTGGATGGTGGTCGTGGTCATCCTCGTCAACGGACTCCTCACCACCCCGCTCTACCGCACCTACGCCCGCGACGTCGCCGCCGTCCAGGCCGACCTCGACCGCCGCGCCGCCGACGGCCACCCGCTTCCGAACGCCACGCAGAACTAGGAACCGCACATGACCCGCCGTCCCAACTTCGTGATCCTCATGCCCGACCAGCTGCGGGCCGACGCCGTCGGCGCGTTCGGCAACCCGCACGTCCGTACCCCGCACCTGGACGCCCTCGCGGCCCGCGGCACCACCTTCAACCAGGCCTACGTCCAGCACCCCGTCTGCTCCCCGAGCCGGGCCTCGATGCTCACCGGCTGGTACCCGCACACCGCCGGCCACCGCACCCTCACCCACCTGCTCAAGGAGCACGAGCCCAACCTGCTGCGCATCCTCAAGGACGCCGGCTACCACGTCACCTGGGCGGGCGCGCGCGGCGACACCTTCGCCCCGGGCGTCACCGAGGCGAGCGTCCACGAGTACGGCTTCTCCACCATGCCCACCGTCGGCTACGGCGGCGACTACCCCGAGGGCGTCTGGTCCCGGCTGTTCTACCGGGGCCTGGTGCCCGACGACGGGCGGATCGACCCGGACGAGGCCGCGATCCGCTCCGCCGAGCGGTTCCTGGAGAACCCGCCCGAGCAGCCCTGGGTGCTGTTCGTCCCGCTGGTGGCGCCGCACTGCCCGTTCCAGATCGAGGAGCCCTGGTTCTCCCAGATCGACCGGGACGCCCTCCCCGACCCGGCCGCCCCCGGCGACCCGGCCGGCGAGCCGCGCTACATGCGGGCCATCCGCGAGCGCTACGGCATCGGCGAGGTCACCCCGGAGCAGTGGCGCGAGGTCATGGCCACCTACTACGGGATGATCGCCCGCCTCGACGACCAGCTCGGCCGGGTGATGGGCGCGGTCACGGAGGCCGGCGCCGCGGACGACACGGTGACCCTGTTCTTCGCCGACCACGGCGAATACCTCGGCGACTACGGGCTGATCGAGAAGTGGCCCTCGGCGATGCACGACTGCATCACCCGCGACCCCCTGATCATCAGCGGCGGCGGCTTCGCCGGCGGACAGGTCAGCGACGCCATGGTGGAGATGGTCGACGTGCTGCCCACCGTGCTGGAACTGGCCGGGGCCGAGGCACCGCACCGCCACTTCGGCCGCAGCCTGGTGCCGCTGCTGAACGACCCCACCGCCGCGCACCGCGAATACGCCTTCACCGAGGGCGGCTTCACCGTCGAGGAGGAGCCGCAGATGGAGCGCCCGGGCTTCCCGTACGACCTGAAGGGCGCCCTCCAGCACGAGGACCCCGAACTCGTCGGCAAGGCCGTCGCCGTCCGCGACAAGGAGTGGACGTACGTCTGGCGGCTCTACGAGGCCCCGGAGCTGTACCACCGGGCGGACGACCCGCAGGAGCGGGTCAACCTGGCCGGCCGCGCGGAGCACGCCGCCACCGAACGGCGCCTGCACGAGGCCGTGCTGCGGTGGATGGTCGAGACCGCCGACGTCATCCCGCTCGCGCCGGACCCGCGCCTGCCGCAGGTGGCCCTGCCCGCGCCCGGCGACCGGTAGCCGGCCGTGCCGAAGGGCGGCCGCCGTGCCACCCCGTGGTACGAGGAGGGCGAGGAGCCGGACTACCGGTTCTCCCTGGCCAACGAGCGGACGTTCCTCGCCTGGTTCAGGACCGGACTGGCCCTGATCGCGGCCGCCCTCGCCGTGGCCCAGTTCGTCCCGCCGCACGCGCGGGGGACGGCGGGGGCGGTGCTCGGCGCCGTACTGGCGGTGGTGGGCTCGCTGCTCTGCGCGGTGGCCTGGTTCCGCTGGCGCGCCGTCCAGCGGGCGATGCGCCACCAACGGCCCCTGCCGCGGACCCGGATGCCGCCGGTGCTGGCCGCCGGTGCCGCGGTGGCCGGGCTCGGCCTGCTCCTGCTGATCGTCCGGGCCTCATGACTCCGCGCGATCCCGGGCTGCAGCCCGAACGCACCGCGCTCGCCGGCCGGCGGACCGCCCTGTCGGCGGTGGTCGCGGCCGTTCTGGCGCTGCGCGGCGCCCTCGTCCACCGGAGCGTGGCCGAGGCGCCGGCGGGCGTCCTGCTCCTCGTGGTGGCGGCGCTGTCCGTCACCACGAGGGTCGGCCTCCGGGTCAGGCGGGTCGCGATGGCGGCCTGCGCCGCCGCGGCGGGCCTGCTGATCGCCGCGCAGTACGCCCCGCGCGCCTGACGGATCCCGGTTCGGCCGTCCGGTGGGGGCCGTTGGGGCTCGTCCGACAATTCCCGCCGCGACGCGAATTGTCAGACGAGCCCGAGCGGGCCGAAGGTGCGCCGGAGGTCCACCACCGTGGCCGGGCCGGTCACCCAGGCGAGCGGGGCGTGGTGGAGCCGGACGCCGGCCGGGGGCTGGAGCAGGGCTTCGCCGCCCGGGTTCCGCGGCCACTCCACCTCCCCGGTGGCGGTCCGGGCCGGGACGAGCCAGTAGTCGCCCCGGGTGTACCCGCCGCCCGGCCGGAAGTACACCTGGACGCCGTCCTCCAGGTCGAGCCAGACCCCCTCCTGGAGCCGCAGGGCACCGCCGGACAGCGGCGGGGCGTCCCGGCCGCGGGGCGCCCGGTGGTCCCAGCGGCGCAGGAAGGGGTGACGCTCGGGCAGCCGCCCGACCTCCGGCCCCGGTTCGGCGGACAGCCGCACCCGGCGGCCCGGCAGATCGGTCTCCTCCACCTGGAGCAGGTCCGCCGGCTCGCCCCGGCTGACCGAGGCGCTGTCCGCGACCTCGACCCAGTCGCCCACCGAGACGCCGGACCTGTCGTCGTCGCCCAGCGTGGTGAGGTCCACCCAGACGCCCTCGACCGAGACGACCGGCAGGACCACCGAGCCGTTCTCCCGGGACCACGTGAACGTGGCGTCGCGCCCGGCCGAACCGCCGCGGTGGACCTCCACCCGGTACAGCTGGTTCTCCGGGCCCCGGTAGGCGGCCTCGGGATGGGCCAGGCACGGATCCTCGCTCGCCCGCTCCGGCCGACGGGCGCGCGCCGCCAGCCGGGCGGTGGGCCGCTCGCGCGGTTCGGCCCAGGCGTCGAAGGCCTCCGGCACCCGCGAGGCGCCGTCGTCGGAGAGGCCCAACTCGGCGCCGGGCAGGGCGAGGACCTGCCAGACGACCTTGGCCCTGGCCGCCGTGTCGGGCATCGCGGCGCCGAGCGCGACCTCGCGGATCTCCGGGTCCTCGACCGCGGTGACGGCGCGTTCCCAGACCTTCAGGTAGACCAGGAACGGGAACTCGCCGGGCAGCCGGTCGCCGGGGCGGTCCTGGTCCCGGTAGGCGTCCGGCTGGTCCCAGTACGTCCAGCCGGCGGGGGCCGGTGCCCGGCGGACGTCGTCGCCGCCGTCCGGGCCGCCGTCGTCGGGCACGGCGGGGGCGGGCTCGGGACGGTCGGCCTCGCACAGGACGCCGTCCACGTAGTACCGGCCGCCGCCGATGGCGAGGTCGTCCACGTCGTGGTTGCCCGGCACATGGCCGATCGCGAACCCGGGCGNNNCCCCCCGATCAGGTCGGCGGCGAGCGTGCGCAGCTGGTACCGCTCGATCGCGGCCTGCTCGTTGGCGTCGGCGTCGAGCTGGACCCGGCCCTGCTGGGTCAGCACCGCGGAGTAGTGCTTTCCGGGCCTGAAGGTCAGGCGCGAGAAGTCTGCGTGCACGGTTTCCCTCTCGGATTCGATGGCGAGGAGCGGGTCAGGAGACGAAGAAGACGCCGGCGTCGGTGCCGGCCGGCGTGTACTCGGCCAGCCGCGCCCGCAGGTTGTCCTCGCGCTGGGGCTGGAACAGGTCGTGGAAGGCGCCCAGTTCGGAGCGGTCCTCGGCGCCCCGGGTGATCTCCGGCGCGCACCCGGCGGCGAACCGGCCGTAGTCGGGCGTGCCGTACCGGAGGCTGCTGAACAGCGGGCGGACCCGCGCGGTCTCCAGGTCGCGCAGCCGGGCGGCCCGCGCCGGGTCCAGCTCGCCGCGCTCGACCAGTTCGGTCACCGCCGAGCGCACCAGGTCGGGCTGGCACGCGTACCGGCGCGGGGTGCGCGAGCCCGGCGGGACGTAGCAGAACCGCAGGCAGCCGAGCGAGCGGCGGGCCACCCGCATCCGCCCGGTGAAGACGCAGTCCTCGGCGATCGTCACCGCGTGGGTGTGCACCTCGCCGACCACGGTGGAGCGGTGCGCGTGCAGCAGCGCGTGGGCGGGCGCGCAGTCGGGCCCGGAGAGGGCCGGGCGCCCGGGCCCGGTGGCGTCCAGGACGCTGTCGCCGAGGTGGATCTCCAGCGGTTCGGCTGCCACCTCGTCGCCGACCACCTGGATCGCGCCCAGGATCGTGCGCTCGATCCGGACGCAGGCGGTGGTGTGGTCCAGCACCAGGCTGGGTTCCTGCGGCGCGTGCGGTGCGCAGTGCGGCTCCAGCGACCAGCCCGGCACCAGGGTGCAGTGCCGCAGGGTGACGGAGGCCAGCGGCCCGGTGACGTTGACGCCGCGACCGCTGATCAGCAGGCCGTCCAGGACCAGCCGCCCGCCCGGCTGGACGCCCCGGACGTTGAGCGCGTCCGGCCGGTTGCTGTACCAGTCGAGCAGCCGGATCACCGGCCGGGCGCCCTCGGCGGCGCGCAGTTCGAGCCGGTCCCCGGCCGCCAGGTCGAAGTCCAGCTGCTCCTGGTAGGCGCCGCTGTGGGTGATCTCGATGACGGCGGCGCCGCCCGCCCGGCCGTCCTGCTGGTCGGCGCGCCACTGCTGGTAGGCGTCGTTGATCCGGTCGTACGGCCGGCCGGGGCCGACCCGGTAGAGCGTCCGGTGCCGGGCCGGCGGGCGGTCGCGCGGGTACTCCCCGCCGCCGGTGTCGTCGCCGAACGCGTAGTGGTAGTCGACCCAGACGCCCCGGCGCGGCGCGGTGCGGGCGCCGAAGGCGATCCGGCCGAGCACCGGGTCGACGGCGACCTGGCCGCGCTCGGGCCGGTAGGTCCAGTCGGTCAGGTCGGCCACCGTGATCTCGGCGGGCGGCACCGGCTCGTGGGCGCCGTCGCGCCAGACGGCGAAGCTCTTGCCGGGCCCGTAGTAGTCGGCCAGGCGCTCGGCCAGCTGCCGGCGCCGGATCGGGGCCGGCACGTTGTCGAGCGCCGCGAGGTGGGTGGCGGACGGCTCCGGCTCGGGCCGGGTGACCAGCGGGGCGTCGTTGCCGAGGACCGAGAAGGTGAACAGGTTCCTGGCCCGGTCGACGCAGTAGGCCGGCGCCCGGGTGACCGGGTACGGCTTCAGCCGCCACACGTACAGCGCGACCCCGGCCGGCGTGTAGCCGCCCCGGCGGCGGGCGGAGGCGGCCCGGCGGACGTCGGCGGTGTGCGCCTGCCCGTCGAAGGGACCGCCGAGCAGGTCCAGCGCGCCGCCGCGCCGGACGTCGACCAGCCGGCCCCGGCCCAGCCGTTGACGGTCCGCCGGCTGCTCGTCCGGGCGCAGCAGCCGCACCGGCTGGGTGCCGCCGAGCAGCCGGGAGAGCTCCACGGCCCGGGCCGGCCAGTCGGCGACCGAGGCGGACAGCTCCTCCAGCAGGGCCAGGGTGCCCTTGCGGCGGCGGTTGGCGACGGTGTTCGCCACGTCCAGCCGGGGCGCCAGCCGGGCGGCGAGCCGGTCGCGGGCCGAGGTCCGCTCCGGGGAGGCGCCGCCGTGCAGGCCGGTGGCCAGCACCTCCTCGTAGCCGGGCAGGATCCGGTAGCCGACCAGGTCGCCCAGATAGGCGACGGCCCAGTCGGCGGCGGTCTCCACGAACCAGTCGCGGTAGCCCTGGTCGACGCCGGCGCGGACGACGTCGACCTGCTCGGCGATCACGGCCAGCAGGGCGCGCAGCGGCTCGCCCGCGTCGGCGTCCCGCAGCCGGTGCCACTGCGGCAGCAGCTCCAGCAGCCCGTCCGGGTCCCGCTCGGTCGGCTGGGTCGTGCTCGGCTCGGTCATCCGCGGACCTCCTTGAGGATCAGCGTGTCGGGCAGGTTCGGTGACAGCAGGGCGAGTTGGGCCGGGCGGACGCCGCGGAAGACGGTCAGCACCCGGCCGGCCGGCAGCGGGCGGGTGTCGGTGACGGACGGGTTGAGGCGCAGCAGCTCCGCGACCGGGATGCCGTGGCGGGCGGCGACGGCGGTGAGCGTCTCCCCGGCGGGGTCGCTCACCCGGTACCGCTGCTCCTCGAAGCGGGCGAGCCGGGCCGGGACCGTCGGCTGCGGCCGTGCGAGCCGGTCGGACAGCCGCTCCAGGCCCTCCGGGGTGAGGCTGCCGGGCACGCCGGTGAAGGCGTCCACGTCGACCCGGTCCACGCCGGGGACGGCCTGGGCGGCGGCGAGCACCTCGGACAGGTGGGCGCTCTGGCCGAGTCGGCGTCCGGCGTAGCCGAGCCGGTCGAGCAGGGCGCGGCGCAGCGCCGGTTCGACCAGGTCCCAGGAGTGGTCCGGGTCGACCTTGACGCTCACCGCGACGATCAGCAGGACGAGTTCGCGCACCGCGACCTCGACCGGCAGCCGCGGGTCGCCGTGGGCGGTGAGCGAGGAGCGCAGGGTGCGGATCAGGTCGGAGTCGGCGGTGAGCGGGATGTCGTCCACCCCGGCCACCGTGACGTGCACGAGTTCGCGCCGGCCGTCCGAGAGCCGGGTGGCGGCGGCGAGCCCGATGCCGGCCCGGGCGCGGGTGAAGTCCTCGTAGTCGGGGACCGAGACCAGCCGGTCCAGCGCGGTGACGGCGAGCGGGATGGTGCGCCTGGCGAGTCCGGGGCCGTCCGGGTCGGCGCCGCCGGTGGCGGGCAGCGGGTTGACGACGGCGGAGACGCCGAGCGGGCGGGTGGTGAGCTGGGTGATCCGGCCGGCGCCGACGTTGCCCGTCTCGCCGATGCCGATCCGGTAGCGGGCGCGGACGTTCTCCCGGCCGGTGGGCAGCCGCGAACCGTGCACGCCGTCGCCGAAGGTGACGGTGGTGCGGCCGTCGGAGGAGGTTCCGGTGACATGGACCCGCTCGGTGGCGCCGCGCCCGGCGAGGCTGTCGACCTCGTGCCAGCGCACCCCGTCGACCCGGATCTCCAGGGTGCTGCGCGCGCCCCCGGGGGTGTCGGCGGCCAGCCAGGTGAGCGGCGACTGCCAGAGGGTGAAGCGCTGGCCCGGCACGCCGGCGTCGCCGCTGCCGATGGCCTCGTCGCGGGTGGCGCCCTGGGTGGCGCGGACCACGTTGCCGAGGACCTGGACGGTGTCGCGCCGGTAGCGGTGGGCGAGCGGGGCGGTGAGCGTGATCGTGGTGCGGACGGCGTCCCCGGGCAGCCGGGGGTCGACGCCCTGCTCGACACCGGCGATCATGGCCAGTTCGGTGCCGCGGACCCCGGTGGTGTGCGGGATGTCGGTCCGCTCGCCGCCGACCGTGATCCACCGGCCGGGGGTCAGCCCGTCGTAGAGCCGGGCGAGTTCGATCCGGTCGCCGTGCACGTCCTCGGCGACGGGCTCGTCGGCGAGCCGCAGCGATTCGCCGCGGGCGTAGACGGTGGCGTCCCGGATGTGCGAGAGCTGGGTGTCCTGGTCGTCCAGCCACGGCTGTTGCAGGGACAGTTCGGTGACCTTGCCGGTGATGCCGAAGTCGGCGCGGGAGATCACCCGCACGTCGGTCACCCGGGTGATGACCTCGGCGAGGTCGCGGCTGCCGGGGACGCCGCCGTCGATCCCCTTGCGCGGGCGCTGGATGACCACCCAGCTGCCGGGCGCGATCTGGTCGTACACGGCGTCGAGGGTCAGGACGGTGCCGGAGACCGGCTGCAGCCTGGTGGTGAACACCACCTCGACGGCGGGCGGCGACTGCTCGGTGGCGGCGTAGCGGTGCACCCGGACGTTCAGTTCGCCGGAGTCGCCGGTCCGCTCCTCGCCCGGGTCGAGCAGGTGGTCGAGCGCGGGGCCGGGCCCGCCCTCGATCCTCACGTGCACCCGGCCGTCGGCCTGCGGGCGGGAGACCAGGACGGTGCGTTCGGGCAGCCTGGCCAATAGCCGGGCGCTGACGCCGGGTTCCGGGGCGGGCGCGGCCTGGTCGGGTACGGCTCGGCCCGGTGCGGGCCGGCCGGCGGCGGACGCGCGCGGGCCGGGCGGCGGCGGTTCGGTGGTGACCACCTCGATCTGGCCGGGCCCGAACGGGAAGGTGTGGTCCCACGGCAGCGAGAAGCCGCTGTGCAGCAGGCTGCCGGCCTCGACGTAGGTGAAGTCGGCGGTGGTGGGCACGGTGCCGGCGGCGTCGAAGCCGATCCGGACGCCGATCAGCGTGCTGCCGGAGAGCGGCCAGTCCACATAGCGGTCGATCCGGCCGTCGGCGCCGTAGACGGGCTTGAGCGGCGCGGTGGCCCCGAACGGGGTGGCGACCACCCGCATCGCCTGGATCTCGTGCACGGCGAGCGGCGCCGTCAGGTCGACCCGGCGCCAGGCGGGGTAGAGGCCCTCGCTCAGCCGGGGGTCGAGGGCGGACAGCAGCCGCACCCCGAGGTCCGAGCCGGCGGCGAAGAGGCGCCGCGGGTCGCGGGCGAGGTCCCGGGCGCTGAGCGGGGGCCGGGTGGGCGCGGTGCGCAGCGCCGCCAGCAGCGGGCCCAGTCCGCGGACGGCCGGGTCGTCGGCTCCGGATCCCGGGGGGCGGGGCCCGTCCGGGGCCTGCGGCGGCTCCAGCTGGTGGGCGCGGGCCCGCAGGCCGGTCAGTTCCCCGCCGAGCCGGCCGAACCAGTCGGCCACCGGCCGCTGCGAGCGGGCCAGCTCGGCGGCCTCGGCCGCCCGGTCGACCACCGGGGCGAGCCGGTCGGCGAACCCGGCCGGGGTGCCCAGCGGGCCGGACGGCAGGTCGAGGTCGGCGCGCAGCGGGGCCAGCACCTGGGCGTCGAAGTCCCGGACGATCCGGCTCCGCCCGGGCCTGGGGTTCGGGGCGTTCGCGGAGACGGTGACCCAGTCCGCCAGCTCGGCGCGCAGGTCCTTGAGGGTGCGCAGGTCCCGGGGCAGTCCGATCACCGTGACGTCGTTCTCTCGGTCGAGCCGCACCTCGGGCACCAGCCGAAGCACCCGGTGGACCGGGTCGGCGGCCTTGTCGGCGCTGAAGACGAACAGCAGCCGGTCGCCGGGCCGGATGTTGTTGGCGGTGCCGGCGGCGAACAGCTCGGCCCGGCCGCCGGGGTTCAGCTGGCCGGGCGTCAGCTGGTACGGACGGCGGCGCAGCACGGCCAGTTCGTTCCAGTCCGAGCGGGCGGCGAGGTCCTCGGCGGTCTCGAAGGACTGCGGGTCCTCGCCGGGGCCGGGGACGCTCTGGCTTCGGGCGCCGCGCGGGACGGTCACGGTCGGGTCCTGGGCGGCCCGCGGGTCGTGGTCGAGGGTGTAGGCGAGGTAGGTGTCGGCGGCCACGCCGGGCCGGGGCCGGTGGCCGACCAGCCGGCCGAGCAGGGTGAGCGAGGCCTCCTCGGTGGCGGTGCGCAGGTAGCCCTCGTTGGCGATCCGCTCGGAGTAGAAGGTGAGCACGTCGGCGAGCGCGGCCCAGGCGTCCAGCAGCGCGACCGCCGGGTCGTCCGGGGTGCGGACCGTCAGCTCGCGCAGCGCCGGGTGGGCGGGGCCGGAGAGCCGGGTGAGCAGGCTGTCCAGGAACTGCCCGTAGCGGCCGACCCGGTAGCCGATGGCGTCCAGCCCGGGCGGGTTGAACAGCGGGGCCGGGGTCGCGGTCGCGGTGCCCGCGCAGCCGCAGGCGCACTGGCCGTTCATCGGCCGCCTCCGATCACGATCGAGAGCCGGCCGTTCTCCGGCCGGTCGGGGTCGTTGTCGCAGCAGGCGATCTCCAGCGCGCCGAGCCGCAGCAGCCCGGCGTCCGGCTCGCCGTCGTCCCGCCCGAACTGCCGTCGCAGCCGCGTGACCTGGGCGCTGAGCACGCCCGGCACGGCGGCGGCCGCGGCCACCAGCCGGGAGACCCGCACCGGTTCGCCGAAGCCCAGCGCGTCGGGGTGGAAGAAGCCGAGGCGCCCGTCCGGCAGGGCGCGGTTGCCCAGCACCCGCCGCAACTCGGCCAGCACGTGGCCGCGTTGGTGACCGGGGGCGGCGCAGATCCGCAGTTCCAGGTCGATCGGCACCAGCAGCGCGGGGCGGACGACCAGGTCGTGGCCGATCCTTCGGTACGCCTCCAGGCCGTCCGCGACCGCCGCCAGCAGGGCGGTGTCCGCGGTGGCCCGACCGTACGGCTCGACGGCGACGTGCACCTCCTGGACGCTGCCGGTCCAGCGGAGTCCGGCGGCGGCCCGGTGGACGCCCGGCAGGCCGGCGGCCAGCTCCGCGTAGTCGGCGGCGGTGACGGCGCGCAGCCGGGTGCGGCTCAGCGCGAGCGGGGCCGACTGGCGGACCTGGTCGAGCGGTTCGGGTTCGGTGCCGCCGGTCGCGGGCAGCGGGTTGCGGACCCGGAGCACCGCGTCCCGCGGCCGGGCGCCGTCGCGTTCGGCCGGGTGGGGCGGCCGGTCCTGGCAGACCACCAGGTGGTTGACGGCCTCCGCGCCGACGTTCCCGGCGGTGCCGTTGCCGATCCGGTAGGCGACCCGCAGCTCCGCGCCGGGCGTGGGCGGCAGGCCGTGCCGGCCGTCGCCGAAGCGCAGCGCGAGCCGGCCGTCGTCCTCCGGCTCGCCGACGAAGTGCCGGTCCCGGGGGCCGTCGGCGAGCAGGTCCCGGCGGGGCGTCCACTCCAGGCCGTCGGCGGTGGCCCGGACCGCCGGCAGCGCCGCGCGCGGGTCCTGGACGGCGATCCCGCTCGCCGGGCCGGCCAGCGCGGGGGAGTCGGGGTCGAGCCCGGAGGCGTAGCGGGGGCCCCAGCTCTGGGCCACCTCCCAGACGGCGGAGCGCCGCAGCACGGTGCCGGCGCGGGCCCGCGCGGTGAGCACCTCCAGACGGCGCAGCTTGGCCGCGAGCAGACGGGTGCGGCGGGCCAGCAGCTCGCGCAGTCCGGCGGCGGGCCGCTCGGCGAGGTGCAGGTCGCGCACCACCCGGGCGCCGAACAGCAGGGCGAGTTCGGCGAGTTCGGCACGGGACGGGTGGTGTCCCCGGCTCGCCCGCCGCCACAGCTCCTCCAGCCGCTGCCGGACCCGTTCGGGAACGGCGGCCAGCAGGTCGGCCTGGCGGGCGGAGACGTGGGCCGGGTCCGGGTAGGCGGCCGCCTGGGTGACCGGCCCGAAGCGCGGCACCGGCTTGAAGGCGCGCGGCAGGACCGGGTAGCGGGACTGGTCGAGCAGCGTCTCCAGCGCCGCCGCCTGGGCGTCGGCGCGGGGCTCATCGGCCGGGCCGGCGTCCACCTGCGGACCGACCCCGGCGAGTGCGCCGAGCCCGTGG
>NZ_BAAAKJ010000005.1:0-7178 GCF_039527695.1 Kitasatospora putterlickiae | reverse complement strand
CGCGCCGGGCGCGAGCCGGACGCTCAGCCCGGCCCGCCGCACCGCGGCCTCGCCGAGCAGCGCGTACAGCTCGCGGACCTGCCGCGGGCCGAGGTGGCCGCCGGTGCGGGTCTGGTCGAGCAGCGCCTGGATCGCCTCGGCGGCGGGGCTGCCCTCGGTACGGTCCGCGCAGCCGGAGGAGCCGGGCCCGCAGGGCGGCACCCGGACCGGCTCCGGCGGCACGGCGAAGGTCTCGGGGGCTCCGCCGCAGAAGGTGAGGGAGCGGCCGTGGTCGACCAGGACGACGTTGCCGCGCGCCACGCTCACGTCGTCGATCGGGCCGCAGTCGCCGCCGCCGTGCGCGGACAGGCAGACCGGGAAGGCGAGCGCGTCCTCCGGCGCCCAGGCGACCTCGACCACCGGCTGCCCGTACAGCTCGTCGACCAGGGGGGTGACCGAGGTGAGCCGGACCGCCTGGCGGTGCGCGGGGTCGGCGTCCGCGGCGGCGCCGGTGCGCGGGCCGAGCACCTCCTCGACGAGCAGCAGGTCGCCGGGGCGCAGCGCCAGCCGCCGGGCGCGCCCCTCCGGCCGGCCGTCCGCCTGCGGCCGCCAGTCGTCGCGCAGGGTGGCGGAGGTGGCGCCCCGGGGCAGCACGCAGTCCTGGTCGCCCCAGGTCCAGAACCGGATGGTGTTGTGCGCGGGGTGCAGCACCAGGTCCGCGCCGCCGAGCGGTTCGAACACCTCGACGGCGGCGGTCCGGGAGAGCGCGTCCAGCTCCTCGTCCGGGATCACGGTGGACGGTTCGGGTCGCTCCTGCGGGCCGAGCCTGCCGACGTCGACGGCGGCGAAGCGGAAGGTGCCGCGCCGCAGGGTGAGCGGGCGGTCCGCCGTCAGCGCGACGAACGCCCGGGCGTTGCAGCCGTCGTGCATCGCGTAGTCGACCAGCCGGACGTGCCGGCGCACCGAGACCCGGCGGCGGGCCGTGTCGAGGTACGCCTCCGTCGCCACCGCGTCCTGCTGGTAGGAGAGCCGGTCGGCGGTGTAGGCGAGCAGCTCGACCAGGGTGACGCCGAGATCGGGCAGGTGCCGCTCGGTCCAGCCCGGGGTGGTGAGGCTCATCCGGTCCAGCACGAGGCGCCGCAGGCTCTCGTAGTCGCGGGCGGTGTAGTCGATCACCGGGGCGGGCCGGACGGCGGGCGAACGGTCCTCCTCGGCGCGGCAGTCGAAGGGGGAGGGGCAGTCGGCGCCGAAGGAGACGTCGGTGCCCGCGTACCTCGGGTCGAAGCCCGGGTGGGGGCGGGTGCCCGGCCGGCCGTAGGCGTCCGCCTCGACCACGGTCAGCCGGTAGCGGGAGGTGTCGCCGGAGCGGTCGAGGGTGACGCGCATCCGGTCGTCCAGCTCCGGGTCGTCCGCGTGCTCGATCTCGACCGCGAGGGCGCGCAGGCCGGTGATCCGCCGGCCGCCGTCGACCCGGATGTGCTCCGGGCCCAGCCAGTCCGGCGCCCGGCCGAGGAAGGCCACGCTCAGCGTGCGTCCGTCCTCGCCCACCTCGGCGCCGTCCAGGCCGAGCAGGGGCGCGGCGCGCACGTCGGCGCGCCGCGCCTCGGTCCCGCACCGGACCACGGGCCGTTCGGATCGTTCGGTCATGCCGCCACCCCGCCCTCGAACACGTCCTGCCGTCGCGAGCCGGTCCGGCGCACGACGTACGCCAGCTCGACCCGCACCACGTTGTCCTCGCTCGTCACGTCCAGCGCGGCGACCTCGATCACATCGCCGAGCCAGCGCAGCAGCACCGCCTGGACGGACAGCTGCAGGGTGGCCGCCAGCTCCGGGCTGTTCGGGGCGAAGACCAGGTCCAGCAGCCCGCAGCCGAAGTCCGGGTGCATCACCCGCTCGCCGGGGCTGGTGAACAGCAACTGCTCGATCAGGTCGCGGACGTGGTCGTCGTACGCCGCCTGGGCGGTGCGCCCCCGGCTGTCGATCCGGAACGGGAACGCCAGGTCCGTCCGGGCCGGATCGGCGCGGTGCCCGGGATACCCCGCGGTGCTCATGTCCCCTCCGCGCGCTGCTGGACGACGGTCACGATCGGCGGGCCCTGCGGGACCTGCTCGGCGCTCTGGCACAGCCCGACGGCGGAGCGCGGCAGCGCGGGGGAGCCGTTCACCCGGATCCGGGCGGACGGCACCACCCAGCGGACCGTGACGCAGGGCTGGGGCTTGCCGGCCACGGTGAACGGGCAGCCGGTCACCGTGTAGGGGTCGGCGGTGCTGGTGACGGCCTGGCCGGCGACCAGCACCCGGGCCTGGGCGGGCCGGGCGGTCGCCTGGGCGCCGTGCGGGCAGGTCACCGTCGCGTTGACGTGCAGCAGATTTCCGGGCACGAGACTCTCCCCGTCGGGTCAGGTCGGCTCAGGTCACGCTCAGGGCGTCCTGGTTGATGGAAACGGTGGCGCCGACGAGCGAGATCGAGGCGCCCTGGCCGTTGCTGATCTGGATCCCCGAGTCGTTGATCACGATCGAGGCCCCGCCGGGTGTGCGCAGGGTGATCCCGGTGGTCGGGTCGTCGGACAGGACGATCACCCGCCGCCCGGTGGTCTCCAGCACCGTGTTCGGCGCCCCCGGCGGGCCGGTCGCCGCCTCCACCGGCACCTCCGAGACGGAGCCGTACCAGCAGCCCGTCCACACCGGGTAGCTCTGGTCGCCCTGCTCGAACTCCAGCCACACGCCCGCCCCGACCGGCGGGACGGCGTAGTGCCCCATGCCGGGACCGGCCACCGGGAAGCAGGGCATCGCCCAGGTCGACGCGGCCTCGCCCAGCACATCGGGCACCTGGGCCTGGATCCGGCCGATCCCCAGCGGATCGGCGTTGTTCACAACCGTCCCCCGGAACTTGCCGAGGTAGCGGGTCGGTTCGGCCATGCGGGCAACTCCTGCCTGGGGCGCTCAGGGGACGACGGCCGGCTGGAGGGCGATCAGGCCCTCGCGGGTCAGCGTGAAGTTCTGGGTGTACGAGCCGCGCTTGAGGTTGTGGGTGACGCTCTTGACGAAGTACAGGCCGTCGTAGGTGATCCCGGCGCCGCGCACGCCGACCAGCTCGCGCGGCCGCAGCACCCGGCCGTACCGGACGACGTCGAGCTGGCCGGAGCCCGAGACGGCGTCCGCCGAGGTCATCGCCGCGGCGATGATCTCGGCCACCGCCTGGCCGGTGTCCTTCTTGGCGGTGTCGGCGACGACCTTCTTCTTGAGCGCCGGTGCGGGCCTGAGCGCGAGCGGCGGGCGCAGGATGCTCACCTCCGGCACCGGCAGCACGGCGGACACCTTGGTCGCCGGGAGCTGGATCCGGGCCTCCGGCTCCTCGCGGGCGGTGCCGTCGAAGGCGAAGGTGAGCTGGTCGACGTTGGAGAGCGCGTCCATGTTCACGTTCAGCGCGTGCTGCGGGACGCCGAGCCGGATCTCCGGCCCCCAGTAGGCGCGGCTCACCCCCGGGACCGGGCCGGGGTCGAGGTAGAACACGTAGCCGTTGGCCTTCGCCAGCTCGTTGACGTACCCGAGGTCGGTGCCCTTCTGGAAGTCGATCCGCCGGGTCGGCATCGGCGTCTGCGGCACCAGCTCGGGGATGACCAGCGGCACGATGCCGTACTGCCCGTACGAGCCGATGACCGCGGCGACCCGGGCCGCCGGGGACATCGCGGGGAACGGCACCCCGGCCCGCTCCTCCAGGTCCATCAGCACCGTCAGGTCCTCGCCGGTGACGGTGAGCGTGGACTGGCCGGGCTGGTTGCTGATGCCGACCTCCTGGCGGATGATCACCCCGTCCATCAGCACGGCCGGGGTGCCGGTGACGGTCGCGGTCAGCACGACCCTGGTCTTCGGGTCGAAGAAGCCGCCCGGCAGCAGCGCGGTGTTGATCAGCCCCCGCTTGGACAGGTCGAAGGCGAGCTGGAACCCGCTGCGCTGCCCGGACGCCACCGTGACCTGCGCCGACAGCAGGGCGTCGGTCACCGGCTGCGGGACCGGCACCGGGATCCGCGGGCCCATCAGCAGACTGAGGTGGATCGACCCGATCGGGCCGGCGCCCGTGACGGCCGAGGCGTCAGGCACGGCCCGCCCCCGGTACCGCTCCGGGCAGCGCGATGGTGATCCGCCGGCCCGGCGTCGCGGTCAACTCGCGTGGATCGACCACCGGGTTGGCGTCGGCGATCCGCCACCACTGGTCGGCGCTGCCGAGGTAGCGGTGGGCGAGCAGATCGAGCCGGTCCCCGGCGCTGACGGTGTGCTCGGCGAGCGGGGTCAGGCCGTCCGGACGCGGCAGCAGCCGCCGCCGCAGATACGGCACCTGCCGCCCGTCCGGCTCCGTGCGCACCACGACCGGGACGCCGTGGTAGCGGCTGGTCAGCGGGTACGGCGAGGGCGCGGGCAGCGCGTCGAGCGGATGGTCGACGGTCACTGGAGACCCCCTCCCAGGCCGAGCGAGCCCAGCCGGCCGTCACCCGCCGCGCCGACCAGCCGTTCCTTCTGCGCCAGGTGCGCGAGGTACAGCTCGGCGCCGCGGTGCCCGGTCGGCAGGTCACCGACGGTCAGCACCCGCAGGCCGACGGCGACGGTGGCCCTGATCGGGTTCAGTTCGATGTCGAACGCCTCCTCGGTGATGGCGAGCTCGGTCAGCCGCACCGGCAGGATCCGCTTGGCGCCCCAGGTGAACAGCGTCAGCGGGGCCTCGACCGGGGTGATCTCCAGGGTGCCGAGCGCGGCGAGCGCCTGATTGGCCCGCAGCCGCGCACTGGCCGGCTGCACCAGCGACTCCAGCGTGGCGAGCTGCGGATGGACGCCGTTCGGCGACGGCACCTCCAGCTGGTCGGTGGCGTCCAGCTCCGCGGTGAACTTCCAGGTCTCCACGGCCGGCCCCTTGAGCCGCAGGGCCTCCGTCCGGTCCCCGCCGCCCTCCGCCCCCGCCGCCTGCGGGGCCAGCGACCGCTCCAGGCTGTCCGGGTTGAACTGCAGCACGATGATCCGCTGCGGGGTGCCGCGCTGCGGATCGACGACGACCAGCCCTGACCGCACCGGCCTGGGGGCGTCGGTGTAGTTCGGCGACGGGCTACCCATGGCGTTCCTCCAGCACCCGCAGGGCGAGCCCGGCCTCGCGGGCCACCTCCGGGTCCGCGTCCCGGGCGGCCAGCTCCGCCAGCGGCTCCCGGTACTCCGGCCACCCGGCGTACACCATGGCCTGGACGGCGGCCCGCCGGACCCTGGGCTCCTTGTGCCGGACCGCCTCCAGGACCCGCGTGAACACCGAGTCCACGGCCCGCTCCGGGGAGCCCGCGCCCAGCAGCAGCACGGACCGGGCCTGCTCGAACGGGTAGACGCAGACGTCGAAGTTGGTCTCCAGGTCGGCGACGCTCCAGACGTCGAGCGCGGCCTCCAGTCGCGCCGACGCCTCCTGGACCCCGGCGTCGTCGTCACCCGCGACCACCAGGTACCGGGCGTCGACGAACTCGTCCGCGACGAAGTGCGCCGACAGGCCGCCGGGCAGCGACCACTTGGCCTCGTAGAAGGCCTGGTTCGCCGGATCCCGCGCGATGTCCCCCTGGTAGGTCCAGCCGTCGGCCTCGGCGAAGGCCCGGATCCCGGCGTTGTCCACGGAGTCGCGGAGGATCAGACGACGCCCCGTGTGCGGTCCGACGGTCATACGGCCTCCCTTTCCTGTCTGTTCCAGGCCTCAGAGGCCGTAGATGGTGCGGATGTGGCTACGGATGTGTGCGAACAGGGCGTCCTTGCCGCCCTGGTCGGCGAAGTCGAGTTCGAGCGTCGCGGCCCAGGCCTGGAGGAACGCCACCTCGCGTTCGGCCATGGCGTCGGCCTCGCGCGTGGTGCGCACCTCCCCCTTGCGGGCGGCCTCCCCCCAGGCGTGCTGGACGTAGGCCTGCTTCCACGACTCCACCTTGGCGCGCGCCTCCGCGCGGCTCTCCGCGGTCGCGTTCTTGTCGTTCATCACGGTGCGGACGGCCTTGCGCTCCTTGGCCGAAACGCCCTGGGCGGTGAGGTAGCGGGCCTCGCTCACCCCGGTCAGCTTCTGGAGCTCGGCCGGTCGCAGCCCCTCCTGCGCCGCGAGCGCCCGGATCCGCCGGGCGAGCACCTCCGGATCGTCGGTGGTCGACTTCAACTCCTTGAACTTGAGGGCGAGATCGAGCTGCCTGGCCCCGGCCTGGGCCCCCTTCGGCGCCAGCGGCAGCTTGTTGACGGCTTTGTCCAGGTCGGTCATTCCGGCGGCGATCTGCTTCTTGTCGAACTTGCGGGCGTCCTCCGTCGCGATCTTGTACGCCATGGCCCGGTAGACCACGTCGCTGGGCGCCCGGTTGTGCTCCACGGCGGCCAGCGTGTGCAGGAACACCCGCCTGCTGTCCGGGACGGCGTCCGCGCCCTGCGGCACCGGGCCCCCGCCCAGATCGGCGAGCATCGTGCGGGCGATCCTTTCCTGTTCCGCTCGCGGCATTCCGCTGAACATGTTCGGGTAGTCGTGGGCGAGCCTCTCCTCGGCGCTTCCCTGCGGCGAAACCACCTGATTGCGTGGACTGTTGAACCCCTGTTTGAGCCCGGCGGCGACGCCGTTCGGGCCCTCGACCCGCTGGTAGCTCCCGTCCGGGAAGGCCTGCCTGCGGAAGCTGTTCGCCAGCGACACCGAGTCGATCCGGTCGCCGGTGGAGATCCGCCGGTCCTGGTCGTCGTACCCGATGCTCTCCGTCCGCTCGACGTGCCGGGCCGAACCCCGGACCTCGTCCGCCACCCGGCGGATGAACTCCAGCAGTTCGGTGCGGTCGAGCTCCACCCCCGCGATGGCGACCTTCTCCGGGTTGAGCAGCGCGCGGACGACGAACCGCGGCAGACCGCTCAGTTCCAGCCCGGTCAGCCGGTACCAGGCGCGCAGGGCCCGCAGCACCGCCCGCAGGACCGGCCTGCGGACCCCCTTGCCGAGCAACCGGGCCAGCCGGGGCCGCACGCGGGCCACGATCAGGTCGAGCCGCTGGTCCTTGGCCTGGGGCGAGTTCTCGCGCGCGCGGCGGTCGGCGCGCTGCTGCCGGCGCTCGCGCTGCCAGTCGCGCAGGCGGTCGCGCCGCCTGCGGTAGGCGTCGCGGATCCGGTGGGCGCCACGGGTGAGCGCGCGGCCCAGCCGGCTGCCGAGGAGGCGGCGGCCGAGGGCGCGGG
>NZ_BAAAKJ010000004.1:988-2342 GCF_039527695.1 Kitasatospora putterlickiae | reverse complement strand
CCGCCGCCCGCCGGCTCTCGCTGCTGCTCTCCACCCGCGGCGGAGGCAGCGGCGTGCTCGCCAACTTCGGCGAGTTGCTCCCGCAGTGGCTCACGACCGCCCGCGAGCGCGGCTACCGCGCGCCCGCCGCCAGCGTCCCGGCCCTGCTGGACGCCGCCCGCGCCCGCAGCGAACTGCGGCCCGACGCGGTCGCGCTGGCCGGTCCGCTCGGCCGCTGGCTCGCCGAGCGCAACGCGGACTGGCGGTTCGTCCAGCGCGCCGCCCTGGAGACCCCTCCCGCCCCGGAGGCCGCGCCCGCCGAGGGCCACCAGCCGTGGCACGAGGGCCTGTTCGCCGAGCGGGTCACCCACCTCACGCTGCTCCGCCGCCGCGACCCGGCGGCCGGCCTCGCGCTGCTGCGCGGCACCTGGTCCACCGAGCGGGCCGAGGACCGGTTGCTGTTCCTGGACGCCCTCCAGGAGGGCCTCTCGCTCGCCGACGAGCCCTTCCTGGAGGCCGCCCTCGGCGACCGCAGCAAGAACGTCCGGGCCACCGCCGCCGAACTGCTCTCCACCCTGCCCGGCTCCGCGCTGGCCGCCCGGATGGCGGAGCGCGCCCGCGCCGCCGTGCGCCTCTCCGCCCATGGCACGCACCTGTTGGTCACCCCGCCCACCGCCTGTGACCCGGCCATGCAGCGCGACGGCATACCGCCCAAGTCGCCCACCGGGCGCGGCGAACGGGCCTGGTGGTTCGGCGAGGTGATCGCCGCCGCGCCGCTCTCCCTCTGGTCCGGGCACACCGGCCTGACCCCCGAGCGGCTGCTCGCCCTGCGGGTCGGCGACGCCATCGACGAGACCAGCAGCACCTGGGCCGACGACCTGCGCGAGGCCTGGGCCCGGGCCGCCGTCCGCCAGCAGGACACCACCTGGGCGCGCGCGCTGCTCGGCCCCGCGCCGGTCCCCGGGCCCGGGCGCCCCGCCCGTGCCACCGGCGCCCCCGCCAAGCTGCTCGCGGTGCTCCCGCCCGCCGAACGGGCCGCCTGGACGGCCGCCTTCATCGAGGCGTACGGCCTCGGCGACGCCTTCCAGCTGCTCGGCGCCTGCGCCACCCCGTGGACGCCGCCGCTGTCCACCGCCGTGGTCGAGGCGCTGGCCCGGGCCGCCGCCTCCGGCGCCTACCCGTGGAGCCACAGCGGAGTGCTCGGCATGACCGAGCGCGCGCTCTCCCCGGAGAGCGCCGCGGCGGTCGAGGCGCTGGCCGCCGGGGCCGCGCCCGCCACCGCCTGGGGCGAGACCTTCGCCCGCCTGGCCGGGACGCTGCGCTTCCGCGAGGCGATGCTCGCCGAACTGGCGGCCTGACCCGGAGCCCGGTACGA
>NZ_BAAAKJ010000004.1:0-978 GCF_039527695.1 Kitasatospora putterlickiae | reverse complement strand
TCGTCCGGCACCGGCCCCGTCAACGGCTGTCGGCGGCTGTCAGCCGGCGGCCCGCAGGTTGGCCTCGACCCAGGCGACCACGTCGCTGGTCGGCGTGCCCGGGGTGAAGATGTCGGCGACGCCCATCGCCTTCAGCTCGACGATGTCCGCGTCCGGGATGATCCCGCCGCAGAAGACCTTGATGTCCTCGGCGTCGCGCTCCTTCAGCAGCTCCAGCACCCGCGCGCAGAGCGTCATGTGCGCCCCGGAGAGGATCGACAGGCCGATGCCGTCCGCGTCCTCCTGGATCGCGGTGTCGACCACCTGCTCCGGCGTCTGGTGCAGGCCGGTGTAGATGACCTCCATGCCCGCGTCGCGCAGGGCGCGCGCGATGACCTTGGCACCACGGTCGTGGCCGTCCAGCCCCGGCTTGGCGACCACCACGCGGATCGGTCCTGACACACCCATCACTGCCTCCCGGACCTCGTCGTCCATCCCCCACCGGACCTTGTGGGCACGGGCGAGGTTAACGATCAATAACCAATCTGAGGGGAGGGTAGCGCCACCCGTCCGGCTTGGCCGCCCCACCCCTCAAGACGAGGGGAAAATCACAGACCGCCCATCGCCCCTCCCTGTTCTACCCCGCAACCGCACACCCCCAGCCTCTTGACATACGGACTTTTGTCCGGATGTCGGGCTTCCGGCTACAGTCTCGTCGTTTACGCCCGCTCCCCCGCCCGACGACGCGCCCGAGGACCGAGGAGGCAGCCGCGATGGCTCCCGAAGCAGCCGCCCGTCCGACCCGTGCGGAACTGCGCCTCGCCGCCCGCGAGCAGTCCCGGTCCCAGCGCCGCGACGCCGCCAAGGCCGCCACCCGCACGGCGCTGCTGCGGGTCGCGCTGCCCTCGGTGGCCGCGCTCGGCGACGCCGCCGCGGCGGCCGTCACCGTCCAGGGCGAGACCGATCAGCAGCGCGCCCAGGCCACCGGTCGGGCCCCCG
>NZ_BAAAKJ010000003.1:2915-5572 GCF_039527695.1 Kitasatospora putterlickiae | reverse complement strand
GGACCGGGTCGGCCTGGCCGCCGCCCGAGGGCCCCGGGCGGCCCGAACCGGCCGGACCGTCCGATCCATCCGAACCGTCCGAACCCACCGGGCCGGCCCTGGGGCCGACTCTCGTCCGGGCCCTCGCCGCCGTGCCCGACCTGGCCGGCGCCGTCGAAGCCGTCCTGCGGCAGGGCGCCGCCCCGCTCGGCGCCCACGTCGTACTCGTCTGGCAGCGACTGCCCGCCGGCGCCCTCGGTCTCGCCGCCCAGGCCGGACTGCCGGCCGACGAGGCCGAGGCCTGGAGCCGGGTCCCGCCCGGCGTCCCGAGCCCCGCCCAGCAGGCCGTCGCCACCGGCGACGAGCGGTGGCCCGACGACCCGCCACCGCCCGGCCCCCACGTCGGCGGCCCCGACAGCACCAGGGCCGTCCTCCCGCTGCTGGACGACGGCGGCCGGCGCCGCGGCGCGCTCGAAGTGCTCTGGCCCGGCCCCGCACCCGCCCTCAACCCCTCGCGGCGCCGCCAGCTCCGGGCCCTCGCCGACCTCTGCGCCACCGTCCTCGGCCGGCCCGAACCCGCCGTCCCGCCGGACCGGCAGGCCGCCCTGCTGGACGGCCTGCTCACCCCCGCCCTGCTGCTCGCCCCCGTGCTGCGCGAGGGACGGGCCGTCGACTTCACCATCCTGCGCACCAACCGCGCCTTCCAGGACCCGCTCGGCCGCCCGCGCGGCGGCCTGGACGGCACCTCCCTGCTGGAGGCCTACCCGGTGGCCTGCGCCACCGGTCTGCTCGAACCGCTGCTGCGCGCCCACGAGACCGGGGAGACCCGCACCGACGACCGCCTCCACCTGGTCTTCCAGGGCGGCGGCATCGCCCAGCCCGTCACGCTCCGGATCGCCGTCGCCCCGCTGGACGGGCGGCTGCTGCTCAGCTGGCAGTGGGACGACGAGCGCTCCGGCGAGGCCGACCAGACCGCGCTGCTGCGCCAGGCCCAGCGCCTCGCCCGGGTCGCCGGGTTCGAGGAGCGGCCCGGGAGCGGCCGGATCCTCTGGAGCGCGGGCCTGCCCGAGCTGTTCGGCCTGCCGCCCGGCTCCCCGGCCGTCCCGCTGGCGCACCTCGCCCGGTACGTCCACCCGGACGACGGGCCCGCCGTTCGACGGCTGGTGGACACCGTCCAGCACCGTCTGCGCACCGCCTCCGCGGTGTTCCGGCTGGTCCGCCCGGACGGCACCCAGCGCTACACCCGCGTGGTGGCCGAGCCGGTCCTCGACGCCGACGGCGCGCTGAGCGCCGTGCGCGGCGCCTACCACGACGTGTCCGCGCAGCACTGGACCGAGGTCGCGCTCGGCGCCACCCGGGAGCGGCTGGCCGACAGCGAGCAGGAGTCGGCCGAGCGCGAACAGCTGGCGCTGCGGCTCCAGCAGGCGATCCTGCCCGCCGCCCCGCCGCCGCTCGGCGCCACCGGGCTGCACGCCGCCGTCCGCTACCGGCCCGCGGCCAAGCGCGAGCGGGTCGGCGGCGACTGGTACGACGTGCTGGTGCTGCCCGACCGGCGGGTGCTGCTCGCGGTCGGGGACGTGGCCGGCCACGGCGTCGGCGCGGCCACCGGCATGGTCGCGCTGCGGCACGCGCTGCGCGGACTGGCCGTCACCGGCGCGGGCCCGGCGCAGCTGCTGGAGTGGGCCAACACGGTGGCGCTGCGCGAACCGGACCAGGTGACCGCCACCGCCGTGTGCGTCCTGCTCGGCCCGGAGGACGGCACGCTGCGCTGGGCCCGCGCCGGTCACCTCCCCCCGATCCGGCTCGGCCCGGACGGCGCCGAGGTACTGCCCCTGCCGCACGGCGTGCTGCTCGGCGCGCTCGCGGACGCCGACTACGAGGAGTCCTCGTCCCGCCTCGCGCCGGGAGACGTCCTGCTGCTCTACACCGACGGCCTGGTCGAACGCCGTGACCGCCCGGTCGAGGAGTCCGTCGACCACCTCATCCGCGCCGCCGGCCCCCCGGGCCCCGACCTGGAACGCTACCTGGACCTGCTGCTGGAGCTGAGCCCGGCCGATACCGACGACGACACCTGCCTGGTCGCCGTCCGCGTCGAGCCGCCCGGCCCACCCGGCCCACCCGGCCCGCCCGCGTCCGGCAGGCACGGCGCCGCCTGAACGCACGGGCGTCCCGCCCCCGCGTTAGGGCGGGGCACGCCCGGGTAGGCGCGACCCAGCGGAGGGGATCGGACACCGAGGGGGCGAGGACGGAAGGAACACGTCATGCTGCTGTTCGGACTCCTCCTGGTCGCCGCGACGGCGGCCTTCACCGGGCTGCTGATCGCCGACAACCTCTCCGGCGGGCCGGAGTACCAGGTGACCGTCCTGGGCAACCCGCTGGTCGTGCTCGACAGCCTGGGCATCTTCCTCGCCGGGCTGGCCCTGGCACTGCTGTTCTGTCTCGGCCTCGCGCTGGCCGCCGCGGCCCGCAGGGCCCGGACCAGGCCGATCCGCCGGACGGCCCGGCGTGACCGCCTGACGGCCGACGACACGCGGGCGCCGCGCACCGACGAGCGGCCCGCCGACGAACCGGCCGCGCGCGAACCCGCTGCCGGCGAACCCGCTGACGGCGAACCCGTCGCCGGTGAACCGGTGGCCGGTGAACCGGTGGCCGGTGATCCGGCCGGCGGCCGTGCCACC
>NZ_BAAAKJ010000003.1:0-2900 GCF_039527695.1 Kitasatospora putterlickiae | reverse complement strand
CGCCCGCCTCCGCCACCTCCTCGGCCGCTGACCGCGGCCCTCCGCACCACACCCGCCGCCGGTGGAGAAGAGGAAGGAGCGAACGACCGCATGCCCAGGGCCGCCCTGCCCGCCACCGACCTCCACGGAGCGCCGTGGGTCCTCCGCTTCCCGCTGTCGGCCCGCCCCGGCATCATCGCCGAGGCCAGGGCCCGCACGGCGGACTGGCTCGACGACACCACCGAGCGCGCCGTCGTCGCGGACGTGGTGCTGCTGGTCTCGGAACTGGTGGCCAACGCCGTCCGCCACACGGGCACGCCCGGAGCCCTGCTGCTCGCCCGCGACGAGAGCCTGCTGCGGATCGAGGTGACCGACAGCAGCCCCCGCCCGCCCCAACCCCGGCCATCCCGGCACCCGGAAGACCTCGGCGGCCTCGGCCTCTTCCTCCTCGGCCGCCTCACCCGCCGCTGGGGCTGGTACCGCCAAGGCCCCGGCAAATCCGTCTGGTGCGAGGTCCACCTCCCCCCACCCCATCCGCTCCCGGCCTGCTAGGTCCGTCTTCAGACCCCCGCCTGCCGGACGACGCGCCCCGGCAGGGCGGCCGGGAGGTGCCCCACCGCATGGAATCCGCCCCGGCCCGCCCTTCGGGTGGACGACGGGGGTGGGAAGACGGACCGTCAGCCCTCTCTGTCGGATCACGCCAGGCGGTCGCGGCCGGAGCGCGCACCTCGCCGGCTTGTCCTCGGGCGCGGGGCGCCCTGGCATCGCGCGCCCGGCGGGGTCGTCAGACGCACCCTGACGCGCACCCCGTGTGCGGCCCGGCCCGCCGCGCCCGTACCGGCCGGGGGCGGCTTGTGGGGGCCGGGCGTGCGGCCTGACCTGGCGCTCTCCTGGTCCCGTCCCCGGGGGCGGGCTCGGCTGGATGGCTGGTCGTCAGGTAGATTCTGCGGACTGTTGACCGGCACACGAAGCGGCTGTGGGCTGAGGGTTCGATACGGGGGCGCGGTATGCGGGCGGGGCGGGAGCGGGAGCAGGGGCGGCGGGTCGCCGATCTGCTGGAGTGCTGGCGGGCGATCGAACTGTTCAGCCCGCCGAGCATTCCGGAGGTGCCGCGCAAGCGGCGTGCGGGCCGGCCCCGGGCCTCGGACACGTTCGTCGTCGACCTCACGCCGGCGGCGGGGGAGACCGCGCCGGTGCTGCCGTGGTCGGCGGAGCACCCGGAGACGGCGCCGTGGCGGGCGCCGCGCGGGATGGTGTGGCGGCACGAGGTGTACGGCGGGCTGTTCGACCTGGAGCTGCTGCGGCAGGCGATGATCGCGGTGCTGCCGGCGGGGACCGAGCCGGACCCCGGGGTGCCTCAGGAGGAACTGGAGCTGTCGGGGCGCAGCGCGATGTTCGCGCTGGTCCTGGACGAGTACGGGCGGCCCGTCGACGGGACGTCGGTGGTCTCGGCGTGTGCCTGGGCGACCGGCCGGCTGTTCGACCCGGGGCCGTCGGCGCCGGGCTGGCTGGACGGCTTCGAGGAGCTGGGCGAGGCGTTCGGCGTGGCGGTCGGGCAGCTGGCCGCCGCCCCGATCACCTACGCCGCCGGTGGGGTCCGGACCGCGCGGGAGGGCGCCGTGGCCCGGGGCTGGCGGCAGGTGCTCGCCGAGGTGCTGGGCGGGGCCGCGGTGGCGGCGGTCGGCGTGCTGCTGGGCGATGTGACCGGGGCCGCGATCCAGGGGGCGACGGACCCCCTGGTGCGCAGGGTCGCGGACTGGGTGGCCGTCCGCCGCCCGGCGCAGGACACCCCCGGGACGGGGGCACCCGCCGAACCGGCCGCGTCCGCCGAGAGCGCTCCCGAGGGGACCGCGCCCGCCGAGACCGACGTGGCCCGGAGCGTCGCCTTCGCCGACCTCGTCGCCCTGACCGCCCAGATCGCCCACCTCTGCGGCGTCCAGGACCGCCTCGACCCGCGCGCGATCCGCGTCTGCAGCCGGCTCGTCCGCCTCCCGCGCGACCCCGCGGCCAGGCCCACCGCCACCCAGCCGTTCCTCAACAGCCTCCTGCCGCCCGACCTCGCCCGGGTGCGCGCCGCGCTCGACGACGGCGGGCTCGGCCCCGCCCTGGACGCGTACCTGACCTCCCGCGCCGACATCGCCCTCCACACCCGCACCGACCTGCGGGAGGACCGCCAGGCCGTCCTGGACGGCGTCGACCCGGCGCTGGTGCCGGCGGGACGCTGGCCGGCGAAGGCGAAGTACCCGCTCGCGCTCAGCCAGCAGTTCGCGGTCAACCGGATGCTGGCCGACCGCGCGGGGACCGACGGCGGCCTGTTCTCCGTCAACGGCCCGCCCGGCACGGGCAAGACCACCATGCTGCGCGACCTGGTCGCCGCCCTCGTCGTCGAACGGGCGACCGTGATGGCCTCCTTCGAGCGGCCCGAGGCCGCGTTCGTCGGCCGGGCGTGGCGCGGCAAGGACCGGCAGGGGCGCCACGCGCGCTTCGTCGCTGCGCTCGACCCCAGGCTCACGGGCCACGAGATCGTGGTCACCTCCTCCAACAACGGCGCCGTGGAGAACGTGACGGCCGAGCTGCCCGGCGCCGCCGCCCTCGACGAGCACTGGCACGACGGCCCGGACCACTTCGCCGACCTGGCCTCCGCCCTGCTGGACGGCGCGCCCGCCTGGGGACTGGTGGCCGCCGTGCTCGGCAACAAGTCGAACCGGACGAGGTTCGCCCAGCGCTTCTGGTGGGGCCGGCTGTCCGAGGAGGAGGCCGACGCGCGCACCGCCCGGGGCCTGCCCCCGCTGCGCGGCATGAACGCCGTGCTGGGGGACTGGGTACCGCCGAGCACCCCGACGTCCCGCACCGCGGCCCCCGCCCCCGCGGCGGGCCCGGCCCGGCCGGTGCCCTCCTGGCCGCGGGCCGTCGCCGACTTC
>NZ_BAAAKJ010000002.1:66216-68833 GCF_039527695.1 Kitasatospora putterlickiae | reverse complement strand
CGCGCACCGGGACGGCCGACTCGCCGACGCCGTGCCAGACGGTGCCGGGCTCGGCGCGCTCGACGGCGGCCAGGAACAGCTCGGCGAGGGCGAGGATCAGCACGAGCCCGGGGACGATGAAGCAGGCCCCGCCGACCAGCGCGCCCGGGGTGCCGCGCAGCCGCCAGGCGGTGAGGATCGCGAGCTGGGTGGAGGCCGGTCCGGGCAGCAGGTTGGTCGCCGCGATGCCGTCCTCGAACTCGTCCGGGGAGAACCACTTGCGCCGCTCCACGCAGAGCCGGCGCAGCAGCAGGATGTGCGCGGGCGGTCCTCCGAAGCCGGTGATGCCGATCCGGCCCCATTCGCGGGCGATCGTCGCCAGGCTCACCCGTCCGGTCGTCTCCATGCCTGTCTCCCCTGTTCAGCGGCGGCGTGACGATACCCGACGGGGGTTACCGTCCGGCAATGACAACGGTCTCCAATGCAGCCTTTGGATCTTCCTCGGATCTGCGGTTCACTTCGGAGTGCGAGGCGGTCGCGCGCCCCGCTCCCTACCCCGTGCGTTCATGCGTTCCAGGAGAGGACTTCGATGGCAGGCCACGAACACTCCCACCATGATCATGAGCATGACCAGAAGCAGGGTCACTCGCACGACCATAGTGGTCACGGCGGTCACGGCGGCGGCCACGGCGGCCACTCGCACGGCGTCGCCGCCGACGCCGACCGCCGCTGGCTGGTGAGCGCGCTCGCGCTGATCGTGGTGTTCATGGCCGGCGAGGTGGTGGTCGGCTTCGCCGCCAAGTCGCTGGCGCTGATCTCGGACGCCGCGCACATGCTCACCGACGCCGCCTCGATCGTCCTCGCGCTCATCGCCATGCGGCTCTCCGCCCGCCCGGCGCGCGGCGGTTACACCTACGGCCTCAAGCGCGCCGAGATCCTCTCCGCCCAGGCCAACGGCGTCACCCTGCTCGTGCTGTCCGCCTGGCTCGGCTACGAGGCGATCAGCCGGCTGTTCGAGCCGCCGGAGGTGACCGGTTCGCTGGTGCTGATCACCGCGCTGGTCGGGGTCGTGGTGAACGTGGCCGCCACCTGGTGCATGTCCAAGGCCAACCGCAGCTCGCTGAACGTCGAGGGCGCCTTCCAGCACGTCCTCACCGACCTGTACGCGTTCATCGCCACCGCCGTGGCCGGTGTGATCATGGTGACCACCGGCTTCGCCCGGGCCGACTCGATCGCCTCCCTGATCGTGGTCGCGCTGATGCTGAAGGCGGGCATCGGCCTGGTCCGCGACTCCGGCCGGATCTTCCTGGAGGCCGCGCCCGCGGGCGTCGACCCGGACGCGGTGGCCGACCGGCTGGTCGCCCAGCCGCTGGTGGAGGAGATCCACGACCTGCACATCTGGGAGATCACCTCCGGCCAGCCCGCGCTCTCCGCGCACATCCTGGTCACCCCCGGCGGCGACTGCCACGCGGTGCGGCGCGGACTCCAGCGCCGGCTCGCCGACGAGTACGGCATCACCCACAGCACCCTCCAGGTCGACCACGTCGGCGAGGACGAGGCCGGCGCGCTGCTGCAGATCACCACCCCCGGCGACCTCACCCCCGAGCACTGCGCCGACGCCCACGGCCCCGTCCACCGCGCCGGGCCGCACGAGCACTAGGGGCGTCCATGTCCTCCCGGTACGGCATGATCGGAGGCGTGACCGCACCCCGCCTGATGCTGCTCGACTCCGCCAGCCTCTACTTCCGGGCCTACTACGGCGTACCGGACACCCTGCGCTCGCCGCAGGGTGAGCCGGTCAACGCCGTCCGGGGCCTGCTGGACTTCATCGCCCGACTGGTCCACGACCACCGGCCCGACCAGCTAGTCGCCTGCATGGACGCCGACTGGCGCCCCCAGTGGCGGGTGGACCTCATCCCCTCCTACAAGACCCACCGGGTCGCCGAGGCCGCCACGGACGGCGAGGAGGAGGTGCCGGACACTCTCGCCCCGCAGGTCCCGGTGATCGAGCAGGTGCTGGACGCGCTCGGCATCGCCCGGATCGGCTCCCCCGGCTACGAGGCGGACGACGTGATCGGCACGCTGACCGCGCGCGCCACCGGCCCGGTGCAGATCGTCACCGGCGACCGGGACCTGTTCCAGCTGGTCGACGACGCCCGCGCGATCACCGTGCTCTACCCGGTCAAGGGCATGGGCAACCTGCAGGTCACCGATGACGCGCTGCTGCTGGAGAAGTACGGCGTGCGCGGCGCCCAATACGCCGACCTGGCCGCCCTGCGCGGCGACCCGAGCGACGGCCTGCCCGGCGTCAAGGGCATCGGCGAGAAGACGGCCGCCCAGCTGATCCACGAGTACGGCGACCTCTCCGGCATCCGCGCCGCCGCCCAGGACATCGGCTCCGCGCTCACCCCGGCCCGGCGCCGCAACCTCCTGGAGGCCTCCGCCTACCTGGACGTCGCCCCCACCGTGGTCGGCGTCGCCACCGACGCCCCGGTCCCCGACTTCGACCCCGCCCTGCCGACCGAGCCGCTCGACCCGATGACCCTGGAGTCCCTCTCCGCCCGCTGGAACCTCGGCACCTCCCTGGACCGCGTCCTGGAGGCGCTGACCGGCTGATCCGCACGCTCCTCCCCCGGGG
>NZ_BAAAKJ010000002.1:64603-66208 GCF_039527695.1 Kitasatospora putterlickiae | reverse complement strand
TCGCTTTGCCATGCCGTGAGCTCTTGACCGCAATCTACTTTGCGATGCAAAGTTGCCGGACCGGAATCAGCTGACGCGACGTCACCAGGGGGAACCATGAGCACACTGCACCGGAGCGACCCGGCGGAACTGCTCGCCGCGACGGAGGGCCTGCGCGCCCGGGCCCGCACCCGCCTGCGCGGCTCGGGCGTCCCGCTGCTCGCCTTCGGCCTGCTGGCGCTGGCCGCCGTACCGATCGCCCGGGAGACCTACAACTTCCCGCCCGACGGACGCAGCATCACCTCGTACCCGACGTTCGCGTACTCGGAGCACATCGGCCTCTGCGTGCCGCACTCGCTCGACGGGCCGTGCCTGGCGGGCGAGTTCGACGGAGCCATCCTGCGCTTCGCAGGCTGGGGCCTCTGGTACGCCCTCCTCCCGCTCGCCTGGTTCGCCCTCGCCCGCTGGTACCGGCGGCGCGGGGAGACCCGCGGCATCGTCCCGCACCGCCGCGCCTGGCTCGGCACGGCAGCCGTCGCCGGCGTCCTGATCGCGGCCATCCCGGTCGTCCTCCTGCGGTTCGCCCGCCGGGTGCCGGACAGCCTTTCCTTCCTCGCGAACGACTACGCCTCGCCCTGGTACGTGGTCGGCATCGGCCTGCTCGTGCTGGGCCTCACCGAGCGCAACCGCCTGGTCGCCGGCACCGGGCTCGCCCACGCCGCGCTGCTCACCGCCTACCTCTCGGGGCTCTGGGGCAGCGGCTGGCTGCCGGGGCTCGACCACTTCGACGGATCCTGGGCCAACGGCCCCCAGCCCAAGGCCCTGCTGCTCGCCGCCGTCCTGCTCGCCCCCGGCCTGGCCCAGTGGACCACCGAGCGCCGAGCGTCCGCCGCATCCCGTACGGTCACCCCATGAGCCTTGCGGACGACACCGAGGAGCGGCACCCGACCCTGGCCCTGGACGACACCGTCCACCAGCGGGTCCGGCTCGGGATCCTGGCGATCGCCCGCGAGGCCGAGAGCGTCGAGTTCGCCTTCCTCAAGCAGGAGTTGGGGCTCACCGACGGGAACCTCTCGCGCCATCTGAAGGTTCTGGAGGACTCCGGCCTGGTGGCGGTGCACAAGGGCTACGCCGGCCGCCGGCCCCGCACCTGGGTCGTCCTCACCCCCGCCGGCGCCCAGGCCCTCGACCGCGAACTGCGCGCCCTGCGCGCCCTCGTCCACCGCCTGGAATCCGCCGGCCCACCCCCCACCTGACCACCCCCGCTCCGCCGGCCCGACGGCCGAGCCGCGCTGGGCCATCGCTGGCAGGACCGGCCCGCCCTTGAACCCCGGAGTGAAAAGTCGGGTGGGCCGACTTTCCACTCCACCCCTGGTACTCAATGGGTCACTGCGGCTGCTGCGGTATACCCGGAGTGGGAAGTCGACCCCATCGACTTCCCACTCCGCACCGCCCCACCCATCCGCCTGCGACGAGCGCAACGGGTGGCCGCCGCGCCTCGCTCGACGCGCGCGAGGACCGGCGGGAGCGGGCGGGTGTGGTTGCCAAGGAAGCGAGGTGTCCAGGGTGGAGTGAGAAGTCGGAATGGCCGACTTCTCACTCCACATGGGGCAGTCCGCCGCAAGG
>NZ_BAAAKJ010000002.1:44693-64556 GCF_039527695.1 Kitasatospora putterlickiae | reverse complement strand
GCGAGGCGAAGCCGAAGCCGCTGGCGGGGCGGAGGAGGGTGGACAGCGGGATGCCCGGGCTCCGTGGGGTGGGGCCCGGGCATCGGGGGGTGGGTCAGCTGACGGAGGAGTAGGCGATGATGCCTCGGCGGAGGCCGTCGACGGCCTTGCGGGCGGTCTTGCGGAGGTCGGTGTCGTCGCCGGCGGCATCCTGGATCTGGCCGAGGACGTCGATCAGCTGCTTGGTCCAGCGGACGAAGTCGCCGGCCGGCATGTCGGCGTCGCGCAGGACGGAGTCCAGGGAGTGGCCGAGGGCCCAGCGGTAGGCGGCCCAGGCGAAGCCGAGGTCGGGTTCGCGCTGGCCGACGCCCTCGGCGGTGTTGATGCGGTGCTGCTCCTCCAGGGCGTCGAGGTGGCCCCAGATGCGGACCATCTCGCCGAGGGCGGTCTTCGCCGCGCCCTCGGGCACCCGGGGGGCGGTGGCGTCGTCGGACTGGCGGGCCTCGTAGACCAGCGCGGAGGCGCAGGCGGCGAGTTCGGCGGCGGCGAGGTCGCTCCAGACGCCCTCGCGGATGCACTCGGAGGCGAGCAGGTCGAGTTCGCCGTAGAGCCGCCCGAGCCGCTTGCCGTCGTCGGTGACGGTGTCGCCGCTGAGGTAGCCGAGGTCGGTGAGCAGGCCGCAGACCCGGTCGAAGGTGCGGGCGATGGTGTGCGTGCGGGAGCGCATCTTGCGTTCCAGCAGCTCGGTGTCCCGGTGCAGCCGGTGGTAGCGCTCGGACCAGCGGGCGTGGTCCTCGCGCTGGTCGCAGCCGTGGCAGGGGTGCTGGCGCAGGGTGGTGCGCAGCCGGCTGATCTCGGGGTCGTCCGCGGCGGCGGCCCGGCCGCGCCGGAACCGTTCGGGCTCCAGGTGGCCGGCCTTGGTGCGCAGCGCGGAGGCGAGGTCGCGGCGGGACTGCGGGCTGCGCGGGTTGAAGGACTTGGGGATGCGCACCCGTTCGATCGCGGCGACCGGGTGCGGGAAGTCGATCATCGCGAGCCGCTTGACCTGCCGCTCGGCGGTGAGCACCACGGGGCGCGGCCCGTCCTGGTAGTCGGGGTGGCGCGGGCCGCCGCGCGGCGAGCGGTTGACGGGCGGCAGGCCGGGGTCGAGGACGAGGGCGAGGCCGGCGAACTTGCCGGTCGGCACGTGGATGACGTCGCCGGGCTTGAGCTGCTCGATGGACTCGATGGCGGCGGAGCGGCGCTGGCTGCTGCCCTCGCGGGCGAGTTCGTTCTCCCGGTCCTTGAGCTGCCGGCGCAGCGACATGTACTCCTCGAAGTCGCCGAGGTGGCAGGTCATGGACGCGCGGTAACCGTCCAGGCCCTCCTCGTTGCGCTGGACCTGGCGGGCGATGCCGACCACCGAGCGGTCGGCCTGGAACTGCGCGAAGGAGGTCTCCAGCAGTTCCCGCGAGCGGTGCCGGCCGAACTGGGAGACCAGGTTGACGGCCATGTTGTAGGACGGCCGGAACGAGGACTTCAGCGGGTAGGTGCGGGTGCCGGCGAGGCCGGCCAGCGCCTCCGGGTCGAGGCCGCGCTGCCACAGGACGACGGCGTGGCCCTCGATGTCGATGCCGCGCCGGCCGGCCCGGCCGGTGAGCTGGGTGTACTCGCCGGGGGTGATGTCGGCGTGGGTCTCGCCGTTCCACTTGACGAGCTTCTCCATGACGACGGAGCGCGCCGGCATGTTGATGCCGAGGGCCAGGGTCTCGGTCGCGAAGACGGCCTTGACCAGGCCCTTCACGAACAGTTCCTCGACGACCTCCTTGAACCGGGGCAGCATGCCGGCGTGGTGGGCGGCGATGCCGCGCTCCAGCCCGTCGAGCCACTCGAAGTAGCCGAGGACGTGCAGGTCCTCGTCGGGGATGTCGGCGCAGCGCTCCTCGACGATGGTGCGGACCCGGGCGCGGTCGGCGTCCTTGTTGAGCCGCAGGCCGGAGGAGAGGCACTGCTGGACGGCGGCCTCGCAGCCGGCCCGGCTGAAGATGAAGGTGATGGCGGGCAGCAGGCCCTCGGCGTCGAGCCGGTCGATCACGTCGACGCGGCCCGGCGTCCAGACCCGTCCGGGGCGGCCGTTGGGCATGGAGCGGCCCCGGCCGCGGCCGAACCGGTCGCGCGGGTTGCGGTCGAGTTCGCCGCGGGCGAGGCGGACCAGTTCGGGGTTGACGGCCTTGCCGGGGTTGCGCGGGCTGCCCTTGGGCCGGCCGTCGCGGTCGGGGCTGGCGAACAGGTCGTACATCCGGTTGCCGGCCATCACGTGCTGCCAGAGCGGGACGGGCCGGTTCTCGGAGACGATGACCCGGGTGCCGCCGCGGACGGTGTCCAGCCAGTCGCCGAACTCCTCGGCGTTGGAGACGGTCGCGGAGAGCGAGACCAGGGTGACGGACTCGGGGAGGTGGATGATGACCTCCTCCCAGACGGCGCCGCGGAAGCGGTCGGCGAGGTAGTGGACCTCGTCCATGACCACGTAGCCGAGGCCGTCGAGGGTGCTGGAGCCCGCGTAGAGCATGTTGCGGAGCACCTCGGTGGTCATCACCACGACCGGGGCGTCGCCGTTGACGGTGTTGTCGCCGGTGAGCAGGCCGACCTTGGCGGCGCCGTAGCGCTTGACGAGGTCCCCGTACTTCTGGTTCGACAGCGCCTTGATCGGCGTGGTGTAGAAGCACTTGCGCCCGCTCTGGAGGGCGAGGTGGACGGCGAACTCGCCGACGATGGTCTTGCCGGAGCCGGTGGGCGCGGCGACCAGGACGCCCTCGCCGGCCTCCAGGGCGCGGCAGGCCTCCAGCTGGAAGTCGTCCAGCGGGAAGTCGTAGAGCTGCTGGAAGCCGTACAGGGCGGTGGCCTGTTCCTTGGCCCGGAGGCGGGAGGCGGCGAAGGCCTCGGCGGGGCTGAGCTCCCGCTCGTCGAAGGGCGCCCGGCCGTCGGAGGACTCGCGCTCAGGGGTGTTCATCGCCGTCCGGGGGTCGCGGGGGTCGGTGGTGTGATCTCGCATCTCAGCGAGAGGTTACCCGGCGGGACTGACATCGATAGCACCGTTTTTCCCGGGCAAGGGATCGCTTCCCTCTCACATCCATAGTTGCAAATGTCTTCAAGCGGTCACCGGGCGGCCGACTTCGAACGAGTGCGGTCATCCGCGGTGACACGCCGTGCGGCCTGCCTACATTCGGTGCCACATCCCGGTGACACCCACCGGGCCCACGGGAGGAGTGCGCGATGGCGAACCTGGAGACCTCGCTCAAGGAGGCCATGGCGATCGAGGGCGCGATCGGCGTCGCCCTGGTCGACTACGGCAGCGGCATGGCACTCGGCACCCTCGGTGACGGCGGCGAGCTGGACCTCAACGTCGCCGCCGCCGGGAACACCGACGTGGTGCGGGCCAAGATGCGGGCGATGGAGCACCTCAACCTGCTGGACAACGAGATCGAGGACATCCTGGTCAGCCTGACCAGCCAGTACCACCTGCTCCGGCCGCTGACCACGCAGGGCGGCCGCGGCCTGTTCCTCTTCCTCGCGCTCAACCGCGGCCGGGCCAACCTGGCGATGGCCCGCCACCAGCTGAAGCGCATCGAGACGGCGCTGGAGATCTGACGGCCGGGGACGTGCCCGGGGACGTGCCCGGGGAGGCGCCCGGGAACGGGTCCGGAGAGAGGTCCGGAGAAGGGCCCGGGGACGCCCCGGGAAGGCGGACAGGGAGGGAGCGCCCGTGGCGGTCGCGCTGTACCAGGCCAAGGCCGAGTTCTTCCGGATGCTCGGCCACCCCGTCCGGATCCGGGTCCTGGAGCTGCTGCAGGCCGGACCGACGCCGGTGCGCGATCTGCTGGTGGAGCTGGAGGTCGAACCCTCCCGCCTCTCCCAGCAGCTCGCGGTGCTGCGCCGGTCCGGCATCGTCTCCGCCACCCGGGAGGGCGGCACGGTGGTGTACGCGCTGGCCGGCGGGGACGTCGCCGACCTGCTGCGGGCGGCGCGGCGGATCCTCACCGGGGTCCTCGCGGACCAGCACCTGCTGCTCGTGGAACTGCGCGCCGCCGCGGACTGAACGGCGCGGCGGGAACGGGCTACCCGAGCAGCCCGGCCAGCCCGCCCGCCAGCACCTCGTACTCGGGCGCCCGGTTGTACAGCTGCGCGCACACCCGCAGCACCCCGCCGCCGGCCCAGGGCCGCGCCACCGTCCGCACGGCGTGCCGCCGCCACATCTCGGCCATCAGCTCCTGCGCCTGCGGCAGCGTCTCGGCGACGCCGGGCGGCAGCCGCAGCGCGCGCATCGACAGGCCCGCCGAGAACGGCAGCGCGGCCAGCCCGGTGCGCTCGGCGACCAGCGCGGCGCCGTACGCGACGAGCCGCTCGTTGTGCGCGCGCACCACTCCCGGGCCGAACGTCTCCAGCAGGTCGAGGCCCGCCGGGGCGGCCAGGTACGGCGTGTAGTCCAGGGTGCCGCGCCACTCGACGGAGGCCGGGTAGCCCTGGTGGTCCTCCCAGGAGAGGATCAGCGGCCGGATCTTGCCCGCCCACTCCGGGCGCACCACCAGAACGCCGGTGGCGCGCGGGGCGAAGGCCCACTTGTGCAGGTTGCCGAACCAGAAGTCGGCCTCGGCCGGAACCGGCCCGGCCAGCATGCCGGGCTCGTGCGCGGCGTCCACCACGGTGGTCACGCCGCGTCCGCGCAGCTCGCGCAGCAGGTCGGGGGTGGCGACCCGGCGGGCGGTCGGCGAGGTGATGCCGTCCAGGACGGCGAGCACGGTGCGGTCGGTGACCTCGGCCAGCACGGCCTCGCGCACCGCCTCCCCGTCGGGCAGGTCCAGCGGCAGCCGCACGGTGCGCAGCTCGGCGCCGGCGTCCTCGGCGCGCCGCCGCACGGCCTCGTTGACGGTGCCGTAGCCGTGGTCGGTGACCAGGACCCGGTCCCCGGCGGAGAGCGGGACGTTGGCCAGGGTGACGGCGATCGCGTCGGTGACGTTGGGGACCAGGGCGAGCAGTTCCGGTTCGGTGCCGAGGGCGGCGGCGATCCGGGTCCGGGCGGCGGCGACCCGCGCGGGCAGGTCGGCGAAGAAGCCGTCGGGGTCGGCCTCCTGCTCCTCGTGCAGCCGCCGCTGGAGCCGCTGGACGGAGACCGGGACGGCGCCGAAGGAGCCGTGGTTGAGGTGGACCACCGCCGGGTCCAGCGAGAACAGCGTCTCGGTGCCGGCCAGCGGCCGGGGCGGCTCGACGGTCTGCGGGGCCGCGGTCATGAGCTCCTCCTGTTACCTGGATCACGTAATGTGTGACATTTCACATGTCTCACCACTGGTCGGCGAGCCGGTCCCACGGCGACCATCGGGCGGTGACCATCACCGACTCCTACCTCTCCCTCAGCGCCCGGACCGGCCGCTTCAGCTTCGGTGCCCCGCGAGCGGTCTCGCTCAACCAGGACGGTACCCGCCTGCTGCTGCTCCGCTCCAGCGGCCCCGAGGACGCGTTCGACCGCCTCCACCTCCTCGACCTCACCACCGGGGAGGAGCGCGAGGTCGCCGACCCCACCGCGCTCGCCCCCGGCCGCACCGGCGCGGCCGGCGCCCTGCCGACCGTCGAGCGCCGGCTGCGCGAGCGGAGCCGGCTCACCGCGGCCGGCATCGGCACCTACGCCGCCACGCCCGACCTCGCCGTCGCCGTCTTCGCCCTGGACGGCCGCCTCTTCCGCACCGAGACCGCCACCGGCCGCAGCACCGAGATCCCCACCGCCGGCCCGGCCTTCGACCCCCGCCCGAACCCGACCGGCGAACTCATCGCCTACGTCGCCGACGACGCCCTGTACGTCGCCTCCGCCGACGTCCCCGGCCGCCAGCGGCTCAGCCCGGACGACGGCGCCCGCTGGGGCGTCGCCGAGTTCGCCGCCGCCGAGGAGCTGGGCCGCCACCGCGGCCACTGGTGGCGCCCGGACGGCGGCGCCGTGCTCGCCGCCCGGGTCGACGAGTCCACCCTCCCGCCGCGTCACTTCGCCGACCCGGCCCACCCCGAGGAGGCCCCCGAGCGGTTCGCCTACCCGCAGGCCGGCGGTCCCAACGCCGACGTCCGGCTCTGGGTGCTCGGCCTGGACGGCACCCGGGTCGAACTCGACTGGGACACCGTCGCGTTCCCCTACCTGTGCGCCGCCGAGTGGGCCGGCGACGGGGAGGTGCTGCTCACCGTCGCCGACCGCCTGCAGCAGAACGTCCTGCTGCTGAGCGCCGACCCGGCCACCGGCTCCACCACCGAACTCTCCCGCACCACCGACGCGTTCTGGGTCGACGACCTGCCCGGCACCCCCGCCCGGCTGGACGACGGCCGGCGGCTCACCGTGCTCGACACCCCCGAGGCCCGCGGCCTGGCGCTGGACGGCAAGCCGCTGGACACCACCGGCCTGCAGATCCGCCGGGTGGTCGGCCGGCTGCGCGGCAAGCTGCTCTGCGAGACCGGCGAGGGCGACCCGTTCGACCAGCACGTCCACCTCGTCGACCCGGACGGCGGCACCCCGGAGCGGCTCTCCGAGGGCCCCGGCGTGCACAGCGCCCTGGCCGCCGGCGACACCCTGCTGCTCACCTCGGCGGGCCCGGACGGCGTGCGCCGCGAGGTCCTCACCCCGCAGGGCGTCACCACCCTGACGGACCGTTCCGCCACCCTGCCCTTCCGGGTCCGGCCGCAGCTGGCCCGGGTCACCGAGCGCGCCCTGCCGAGCGCCGTGGTCTACCCGCGCGGCCACGTCCCCGGCCGCATGCTGCCGGTGCTGCTCGACGTCTACGGCGGCCCCGGCTACCAGGCGGTGGCCAACGAGCCGCGCCGCTGGCAGCTCAAGCAGTGGTGGGCCGACCAGGGCTTCGCGGTGGTCACCGTCGACAACGGCGGCACCCCGTTCGTCTCCCCCGCCTTCAGCCGGACGATCTTCCGCCGCTTCTCCCAGGTGGCGCTGGACGACCAGGTGGACGCGCTGCTCGCGCTCGGCGCCACCCACCCCGACCTGGACCTCGGCCGGGTCGGCGTGCGCGGCTGGTCCTACGGCGGCTACTTCGCGGCGCTGGCCGTGCTGCGCCGCCCGGACGTCTTCCACGCGGCCTGCGCGGGCGCCCCGCCCACCGACTTCCGGCTCTACGACACCGCGTACACCGAGCGCTACCTCGACCTGCCGCAGCAGAACCCGGGCGGCTACGCGGCCGACTGCCTGGTGGACGACGCGCCCTCGCTCATCCGTCCGCTGATGCTGATCCACGGTCTGGCCGACGACAACGTGCACCCCTCGCACACCCTGCTGCTCTCCCAGGCCCTCACCCGGGCCGGCCGCCCGCACAGCCTGCTCGCCCTGCCGGGGGTCACCCACATGACCCCGGGCGGCGTCAACGAGCAGCTCGCGCAGGCCGAACTCGCCTTCCTGCGGGCCTCCCTGGGCTGACCGACGGGGGCCGGCCGAGACCCCTTCCGCACCCTTCGAGCGCCGCACGGCCCCACCCGGGGCGTGCGGCGCTCGGCGTTCGCGGCGCACGGCCGGCGCCAGAAGTCTTCCGTGTGACCCATGACATGTGAAATATTACCTGCGCTCACCCGACCACCCCCGTCCGGAAAGGACCGGTCAGTTGCGCAGACTGTCCGCGGCGTTCGCGGCCGCGCTCACCACGAGCGCGATAGCGGCCACCCTCCTCGGGTCCACCACCGCCCAGGCCGCCACCCCCACTCCCGCGCCCACCCTCGCCGCCGAGAGCGGCACCGGCGCCGAGGCCGGCGGGCTCGAAGCCCCGCCCGCCCCGCTCGCCCCGCAGGAGCGCGAGCGCCAGTCGCTGCGCACCAAGGCCCTGGAGCAGCTCAACCAGGGCTCCGTGGCGAAGACCACCGACCGCCGGGCGCCCGCCAAGGTGCGGATCGGCAACGACTACGTCCAGCTCGCCCAGCAGCGCAAGGACAAGGTCTTCGTCATCCTCGCCCAGTTCGGCGACCAGGTGGACAACACCACCCTCCACAACGGCCAGCCGCGCTACGGCGGCACCCCCGGTCCGGTGCACAACAGCATTCCCAAGCCGGACAAGAGCGACAACCACACGCTCTGGAACCAGGACTTCAGCCGGCAGTACTACCAGAAGATGTTCTTCGACGACGCGCCCGGCGCCGTCTCGATGCGCAACTACTACCGCACCCAGTCCTCGGGCCGCTACGACATCGAGGGCACCGTCAGCGACTGGGTCACCCTGCCCTGGAACGAGGCCCGCTACGGCTCCAACAAGGGCCCGCAGGGCTCCGGCGCCTGGACCCAGGGCCAGGAGTTCATCCGGGACGCCGTCAAGGCCTGGTACGACGGCGAGCTCGCCAAGGGCCGCACGGCCGCCGACGTCAAGGCCGAACTGGCCCAGTACGACGTCTACGACCGCTACGACCACGACAAGGACGGCGAGTTCACCCAGCCCGACGGCTACCTCGACAACGTCGTCGTGGTGCACGCGGGCGTCGACGAGACCTGGGGCGGCGGCACGCAGGGCGCCGACGCGCTGTGGGCCCACCGCAGCTGGACCTTCCCGGACCCGACCGGACAGGTCGGCCCGGAGGGCAACCGGATCGGCGGCGCGCCCGTCGGCGACAGCGGCCTGTACGTCTACGACTACGTCCAGGCGGGCGAGAACAGCGGCGTCGGCCTGTTCTCCCACGAGTTCGGCCACAACCTCGGCCTGCCCGACCTCTACAGCACCAACGGCGGCGACAACAGCGTCAACTTCTGGTCGCTGATGTCCTCCGGCTCCTACCTGGGCAAGGGCAGGAACACCACCGGCGGCTACCCCGGCGACCTCGACGCCTGGAGCAAGTTGCAGTTCGGCTGGCTCAACTACGACGAGGCCCAGGCCGCCACCCGCTCCAGCCACGCCCTCGGCGTCAGCGGCTACAACACCGACCAGGCGCAGGCCGTCCTGGTCCACCTGCCGGAGAGCACCACCAGCACCGACCTCGCCGACCCGCGCGAGGGCGCCAAGCAGTGGTGGAGCCAGACCGGCGACGACCTGGACAACGCGCTCGCCCGTGACGTCGACCTGACCGCGGTCACCGGCCCGGCCGCCCTCGACGCGGCGGTCTGGTACGACATCGAGCAGGACTACGACTTCCTCACCGTCGAGGCCTCCACCGACGGCGGCAAGCGCTGGACCGCCCTGCCCGGCACCGTGGACGGCGCGCCGATCGGCAACACCAGCGCCAACGTCCCCGGCCTGAGCGGCACTTCGGGCGCCTACCGGCAGCTGAACATCCCGCTGGACGGCTACGCGGGCCAGCGCGTCAAGCTCCGCTTCCACGTCACCTCGGACAACAACACCCACGGCAAGGGTGTCCTGGTCGACGCGGTGCGGATCACCGCCGGCGGCACCGAACTGTTCGCCGACGGCGCCGAGAACGGCACGGCCGACTGGGCCGCCACCGGCTTCACCGTCGTCACCGGCCGCACCTTCGTCAAGCAGCACCCGCGCGCCTACCTGGTGGAGAACCGCCGCTACACCGGCTACGGCGCGTTCCTGAAGACCGGGCCGTACAGCTTCGGCTACACCGGCGTCGACGGCAAGAAGGACATCGTCGACAACTACCCGTACCAGGAGGGCGTGCTCGTCTGGCTCTGGGACACCGCCTACGGCGACAACAACACCAAGGACCACCCGGGCGGCGGCCTGATCCTGCCGATCGACGCCCACCCGACGCCGATCCGGTTCGCCGACGGCACCCTGGTCAACGGCCGGGCGCAGACCTACGACGCGACCTTCTCGCTCAAGCCGACCACCGCGTTCACCCTGCACAAGGCGGGCGTCCCGGTGCGGATCGGCTCCAAGCCGGCCGTCCCCGCCTTCAACGACCACAGCGGCGTCTACAGCGACCCGGCGACCCCGCTGCTCGGCGTCAAGGTCCCGGACACCAACACCAGGATCGAGGTCGTCCGCGAGTCCCAGGGCGGGCGGATCACCACCGTCCGGGTGGGCCCCGCCTCCTGATCCCGGCATCCCAGCCCCCGGCGTCCTGAGCGCCGGGTCTCCAGTGGAAGACAGGTACCACGGAGAAACAGGCCGTCCCGGCCCTCCCCCACGGGGGGCCGGGGCGGCCTCGTCCGTTCCCCCGGCTCAGCGCCGGTCCGGGCGGCGCAGGCTCATCGCCGCCGTGACGGTGCCGAACACGGTCAGCGCGCCGAGCCCGAAGACCAGGTACCGGGCCCCGTCCAGCGTCGACTCCCCGCCCATGCTCACCAGCGTCCCGGCCAGCGCCGAGCTCACCGAGAAGGCGATCAGCTGGGTGGTGTTGAGCCCGGCCGCCGCCTTGGCGCCCTCCGCCTCGTCGTCCGTGCTGCGCATCGCCGTGACGCTCAGGTGCGGGAAGGCGACGCCGATGCCGGCGCCACCCGCGACCAGCACCACCGCCCACAGCAGCACCCGGACACCGGACGCCGAGCCGGTCTGCAGCAGGCCGTACGCCAGCAGGCCCGCCGTGAGCACCGCCGGACCCAGCCGGATCGCCAGCTCACGGGCCCGCTCCGAGCCCATGGTGACGCTGAACAGCTGCGCGGACGTCCAGCCCGCCGACACCGTCGCGCCCAGGAACCCGGCCGCGAGCGGGCTCAGCCCGCCCAGCTCCTGGCCGAACAGCGGGATGAAGGTCTCGGTCATCACGCCGGTGCAGTACACCGCGACCGTCAGGTAGATCCACTTCAGGTGGTTGCCGCGCCGGTAGGTGAGCTTCGGCAGGACGGTCGCCGCGCCGCGGCGCTCCGCCCGCACGAAACCGGCCAGCAGCGCCAGGCCCAGCACGATGCACAGCGCCGTCGCCCAGCCGCGCGGCACCGCCGAACTGATGCTGAAGACGGCCGCCGCCAGGGTCAGCAGCAGGAGCGAGGCCAGCGGCAACGGCTCGCCCGACCGCCCCTGCCCCGGGGGCCCGGGCAGTGAGCGCCGGGCCAGCTCCGCCGGCACCACGGCCGCCGCCAGCAGCAGCACGTACGCCCCGCGCCAGAGGCCCAGCTCGGCGAAGAGCCCGCCCAGCGAGGGCCCGACCAGGGTGCCCACGCCCCACATCGCCGACACCAGCCCGGCCGCCCTGGTCCACAGCCGTTCCGGGAACGCGGTGCGGATCACCGCGTAGCCGAGGCCCGCCATCAGCCCGCCGCCCAGGCCCTGGACGATCCGGCCGGCGATCAGCACCTCCATCGACGGACTGGCTGCGGTCAGCCCGGCGCCGGCGGCGAACACCAGGAACCCGGTCAGATAGGCGCGCGAGGGGCCCAACCGGGCCAGCAGCCGGCTGACCAGCATCGCGGCGATCACCGCGGCGATCAGGAAGCCGGTCGCCACCCACGCGTAGTAGCGGGCGCCGCCGATGTCCTCGACGATGGAGGGCAGCAGGGCGGCGGTGAAGTAGAGGTTCATCGCGTACAGCGCGACGCCGCCCGCGAGGATCGAGGCCTGGGCGGCGAACTGCCGGGAGAACAGTTCGCCCCAGCCGCCGGAGGACGCCGCCGGCCCCGCATCCGGAGCGTGACGTCCCTGGCCGGAGGGGGTGGAGACGGTCTCGGCGGGCGAGGAGTCGGTCACGCTTCGGTACGCTAGTAGTTCAAGAGAACTTGAAGTCAAGGACGCCCATGGACAGCGCCACCGACGCCACGGACCCCGCGGCCGGCGCGGACGCCGGGCCCCGCCCGGTCGATCTGCTGACCGTCGGCGAGGTCGCCCGGAGGGCGGGGGTGGCCGCCTCGGCGGTGCGCTTCTACGAGGACCAGGGGCTGATCGCCTCCGAGCGGACCGCCGGCAACCAGCGCCGCTACCACCGGCACGTGCTGCGCCGGCTCTCGCTGATCCTGGTCGCCAAACGGCTCGGAATCCCGCTGGCCGAGGTGGCCGAGGTGTTCACCGGCCTGCCCGCCGACCGGATGCCGGACAAGCGCGACTGGGAGCGGATCTCGCGCCGCTGGGCGGCGCTGCTCGCGGCCCGGCGCCGGGAGATCGAGCGGCTGGAGAGCGAACTGACCGGCTGCATCGGCTGCGGCTGCCTCTCGCTGCGCCGCTGCCGGGTGCTCAACCCGGGCGACGCGCTCGGCGCCGACGGCCCCGGCCCGCGCCGGCTGCCGTCCGAGGAGCCCGGCCCGGACCCGGGCTGAGAGCGCGGGAACGCCGAACGGGCCCGCCGGAGCCGACGACCCAGGTCGGCCCGGCGAGCCCGCCGCACCCGGCCGCGGGATGCGGTCGGGCGAACCCGGTCGGACGCGGCCCTCATCAAGGCTCCCCGCCGCGCCGACCGGGCGTTCGGTGCACGAGCAGGTGTCCTGCTCGTGCGGTGTGGTGCCGTACCGTCCGCGTGGGGGTGGTTCGGACGGTACGGCGGTCGGAACGCGACCGGGGGCGCGCCCTCTGGCAGGCGCCCTCGGTCGCGGGACCGTGGGTCCCGGGTCAGTTCTCCGGGAAGTGGCAGGCCGCCTCGCGACCGCCGGTTCCGGCGATCTGCAGCAACGGCCGCTCGGTGCGGCAGATGTCCTGCGCCTTCGGGCAGCGCGGGTGGAAGCTGCACCCGGACGGCGGGTCGGCCGGGCTCGGCGGGTCGCCGAGCAGCACGATCCGCTCGCGCGCCCGCTCGGCGGCCGGGTCCGGCAGCGGCACCGCGGAGAGCAGCGCCTTGGTGTACGGGTGCGCGGGGTTGCCGTACACCTGGTGCTTGTCGCCGATCTCGACGATCCGCCCGAGGTACATCACCGCGACCCGGTCGCAGACCCGCTTGACCACTGAGAGGTCGTGCGCGATGAAGATGTACGCCAGTCCCAGCTCGTCCTGCAGCCGCTCCATCAGGTTGACCACCTGGGCCTGGATGGAGACGTCCAGCGCGGAGACCGGCTCGTCGGCGACCACCAGCCGGGGCGAGGTGGCCAGCGAGCGGGCGATGCCGATGCGCTGGGCCTGGCCGCCGGAGAACTCGTGCGGGTAGCGGTCCAGGTGCTCGGGGATCAGGCCGACCAGTTCCATCAGCTCGGCGGCCCGCTTGCGCGCCTCGGCCGCGCCGGTGCCCTGGACCAGCAGCGGCTCGGAGATGATCCGGGCCACCGTCTGGCGGGGGTTCAGCGAGGAGTACGGGTCCTGGAAGACCATCTGCAGGTGCCTGCGGTGCGGGCGCAGCTGCGCCTGGCTGAGGCCGCCGATCTCGGCGCCGTCGAAGGTGACGGTACCCGAGGTCGGGTCCATCAACCGGACGATCATACGCCCGGTGGTGGACTTGCCGCAGCCGGACTCGCCGACCAGGCCGAGGGTCTCGCCGGCGCCGACGTCGAAGCTCACCCCGTCCACGGCGCGGATCGGGGCGCCGGCCTTGCCGGTGCGCGAGCGGCGGCCCGGGAAGGTCTTCACCAGGTCCCGGACGGACAGCAGGGGTTCGGCCGGCTTGGTCGTGGCGGTCATCCCAGGGCTCCTTCCGGCACCAGCGGCAGGTGACAGGCGGCCTGGTGGCCGGGCGAGAGCGGACCGAACAGCGGGCGCTCGGACAGGCAGCGGGCGTGCTCCTCGGCGGTGGCTGCGGTGGTGCGGGCGCAGCGCGGGGCGAAGGAGCAGCCGGGGGCGGGGGCGATCAGCGACGGCGGGCTGCCGGGGATGGCCCGCAGCGGGGCGTCGTCGGTGTCGTCCAGACGGGGCAGCGAGTCGAGCAGCCCGCGGGTGTACGGGTGCGCGGGGGCGGCGAACAGCCGGTCCACGGGCGCCTGTTCGGCGGCGCGGCCGCCGTACATGACGAGCACCTCGTGGGCGACCCGGGCGACCACGCCCAGGTCGTGGGTGATCATCACGACACCGAGGCCGCGCTCCTGCTGGATCCGGGCGATCAGATCGAGGATCTGGGCCTGGACGGTGACGTCGAGCGCGGTGGTCGGCTCGTCGGCGATCAGCAGTTCGGGTTCGCAGGCGAGCCCCATCGCGATCATGACGCGCTGGCGCATGCCGCCGGAGAACTGGTGCGGGTACTCGTCGACCCGGCGCGCGGGTTCGGGGATGCCCACCTCGGCGAGCATCTCGATGGCGCGCTGGCGGCCCGCCTTGCGGGAGGCCTTGAAGTGCACCCGGTAGTGCTCGGCGATCTGCTCCCCGACGGTGTAGAAGGGGTGCAGGCTGGAGAGCGGGTCCTGGAAGATCATGGCGATCCGCCGGCCCCGGACGGTGCCGAGCTCCCGCTCCCCCAGGCCGTTGAGCTCCTGGCCGTGCAGCCGGATCGAGCCGGTGACGGTGGCGCCGCGGTGCAGGCCCATGACGGCGAGCGAGGTGACGGACTTGCCGCTGCCGGACTCGCCGACCAGGCCGAGGGTCTTCCCGGCCTCGACGGTGAAGTTGATGCCGTCGACGGCCCGGACGACGCCGCGCGGGGTGTTGAAGGAGACCTTGAGGTCTTCGACCTGCAGAAGGGCGGTCATCAGTACCTCACTCTCGGGTCGACGAATGCGTAGAGCACGTCGACCAGCAGGTTCGCGACCACGATGAAGAAGGCCGCGAGCAGGGTGACGCCGAGGATGACGGGCTGGTCGGAGCGGAGCAGCCCGTCGTAGAAGAGGCGTCCGATGCCGGGCAGGCCGAAGATCGACTCGGTGATGACCGCGCCGGCCAGCAGGCCGCCGAGGTCCATGCCGAAGATGGTGAGGATCGGCGTCATCCCGGAGCGCAGACCGTGCTTGACGGTCACCGTGCGGGACGGCAGGCCCTTGGCGCGGGCGGTGCGGATGTACGGCTCCGCCATCGCCTCGATCATCGAGTTGCGGCTCTGTCTGGCGTACTGGGCCGCGTACAGCAGGGCCAGCGCGATCCAGGGCAGCAGCAGGTTGGAGCCCCACTCGAAGGGGTTGTCGGTGAACTTGTGGTACGCGGGGTAGGGCAGCAGGCCGGCGCTGCGGACGATGCCCCAGATCAGCATGATCGAGGTGAAGTAGACCGGCAGCGAGGCGGTGCCGACCGAGAGCACCATGAGGATCTTGTCGGCCGGCCGGCCCTTGCGCAGCGCCGAGGTGACGCCGGCGCCGAGGCCGAGGACCAGCCAGAGCACCGCCGCGCCGATGGCGAGCGAGATGGAGACCGGAAGGCGGTCGACCAGCAGGTCCCAGACCGGCAGCGAGTACTCGTAGGAGTAGCCGAGGCAGGGGAAGCCGCAGTGGGCGGCGGTGGGACCGCTGCCGTAGTCGCGGCCGGCCACGATGCCGGTGAGGTAGGCGGCGAACTGTTCCCAGATCGGCTTGTCCAGGCCCATCGCCGCCTTGACCTCGGCGAGCCGGTCGGGGCTGCAGGTCTTGCCGCAGGCGGCCGCGGCCGGGTCGTTGGGCAGCAGGTAGAAGATGGTGAAGGTGATGGCGCAGATGGCCAGCAGGATGCCGGCCACGCCGATGAGTCGGCGACCGAGGTAGAGGATCACGACCGGCCTCCCCGGGGGTCGAGGATGTCCCGCAGCGCGTCGCCGAGCAGGGTGAAGGCGAGCACGGCGAGGAAGAGGAAGACCGTCGGGATCAGGAAGTAGGTCGGGTCGGTCTCGTAGAAGACGATCGACTCGGCGATCATCTGCCCCCAGGAGGCGGTCGGCGGCCGCACGCCCACGCCGAGGTAGGAGAGCGCGGCCTCGGTGGCGATCATGCCGGGGATCAGCAGGGTGGTGTAGGCGATGATCGGGCCGGAGACGTTCGGCAGGATCTCCCGGGTGAGGATGCGCCAGGAGCGCGCGCCGCCGACCTTGGCGGCCTCGACGTACTCGCGGTGCTTGAGCGAGAGCGTCTGGCCGCGGACCACTCGGGCGATGCCGGGCCAGCCGAACAGGCCGATCACCAGGGTCATCAGCAGGATCCGGTTGACGTCCTTGGCCACCGACATCATCGCGATCATGAAGATCAGCGAGGGGAAGGACATGGTGAGGTCCATCAGCCGGGAGAGCAGGCTGTCGACGCGGCCGCCGAAGTAGCCCGCCGCGATGCCGGCGAGGGTGCCGGCGATCACGACCACGGCGGTGGCGACGAAGGCGATCAGCAGGGAGACCTGGCCGCCGTGCAGGACGCGGGCGAACAGGTCGCGGCCGGTGATCGGCTCGACGCCGAACCAGTGCCGGACGCTGATGCCGCCGAAGTCGCCCTTGGGCGCGCCGCCGAGGTAGGCGTCGATGGAGCGCTTGTCGAACTCCTCGGGGCTCCAGCCGCCGAGCGCGCTCAGCGGCCCGGCCAGCACGGCCAGCAGGAGGAGGAGGACGACCATGATCAGGCCGAACCGGGCCGAACCCTTGGCCCACAGCTGGTCCCAGACCAGCCGCCAGGGCCCGCGCCCGGAGGGCTTCGCGGGGCCCGCCGCCGCGACGGGCGCGGCGGCGGGCTCAGTGGAAGTGGTGCTCATGTGCGGACGGCCCCTCAGCCCTGGCTCTTGGCGGGGTCCTTGAGGCCGATGGCCGCCAGGTCGATCATGCCGGCGTAGCCCGGGGCGCCGAACGCGCCGGCCACGTTGGTGCCGACCAGCAGCGGGCGGCGCTGCCACATCAGCGGGACGGCCGGGGCCTTCTTCAGCAGCTCCTCGTCCAGCTTCTTGTAGGCCTCGTTGGCCTCCTTGACGTCCGTCAGGGCCGCGATGCGGTCCAGCTCGTCCATCGTCGCCTGGTCGCGGAACTGGCTGTAGTTGCCCTGGTTGCCCTTCTCCTTGATGGTGCGGCCGTCGAAGAGGAAGGGCAGGAAGGTCGCGCCGGACGGGTAGTCCGGGCACCAGCCGTCGATGGTCATGTCGGGGGCGTTCTTGGTGTCGCCGATGGTGTCCTGGAACGCCGACGGGTCGACGGTGTTGACGGTGACCTGGACGCCGGCCTTGGCCAGCGACTGCTGGATCGCCTCACCGCGGGTCTTGTTGCCGAGCGAGACGGTGAGCGTGGCCTTGAGGTCGCTCTTGCCCGCCGCCTTCAGCATCTCCTTGGCCTTCTCCTGGTCGCCGGCGGCCGGGATCTTCAGCGGGTCGGAGGTGACGCCGCCGGTCATCGACGGCGGCAGGAAGGTGGTGGCGACGTCGGCCATCGCCGGGCCGCCGAAGGTGGTGACCTGGGCCTCGCGGTCGACCGCCCACATGATCGCCTCGCGGACCTTCGGGTCGTCGAACGGCGCCTTGGCGGTGTTCAGGTAGAGGCTGTCGGTGCAGCCGGTGCGCTCGGCGACCATGCGCGACTTCACGTCCGCCTTGGGCAGCACCTTGGCCACCGACTCGGGGCGCATCCACGGCATCTCGATGGTGCTGGCGTCGGGGCCCTCGCTCGCGATGAGGCGGTCGTCGGCCTGGCCGCCCTTGAGGCCCTGGGTCACCACGATCTTGTCCGGGTAGGCCTTGCGGACGGCGTCCGAGGCCTGGTCCCAGTTGGTGTTGCGGACCAGCACCAGCTGCTTGCCGCGGTCGTAGCTGTCGATCTTGTACGGGCCGGAGGAGAACGGCCGGAGGTCGTACTGGGTGCCCTTCTCCTGGGCCTGCGGCACCGGCGCGAAGGTCGGCAGGGTCGCGGTGTAGGAGAACTCGGCGACCGGGCGCTTGAGGTGGAAGACGATGGTCTTGTCGTCCGGCGTCTCGATGCTCGGCAGGTGCTCGCCGTTCAGCGGGCCCTTGTACTTCTCGCCGCCCTCCAGGTACTGGATCGCGTAGTCGGGGCCGCCGGTGAGGTCCGGAGCGAACGAGCGCTCGACGTTGTACTTGATGTCGGCCGACTTGATCGGCGTGCCGTCCTCGTACTTCAGGCCGTCCTTCAGGGTGAAGGTCCAGGTCTTCCCGCCGTCGGAGGGGCGGCCCACGTCGGTGGCGAGGTCCGGGACGATCTCGTTGCCGGACGCACCGGGCTCGGACTTGAAGGTGACCAGGGTGCGGTAGATCAGCCGGGTGCCGAAGTCCATGTTCGGCAGGTTCCAGTTGCGGGCCGGGTCGAGGTGGGCGAAGTCCTGGTTGGTCAGCACGGTGAGCGTGCCGCCCTTGACCGGCGAGCCGCCCACGATGCTGCCGCTCTCGGCGCCCGGCCCCTTGGTGGAGGCCGCGGTGTTCTCACCGGAGGTGTCGTCGCCCTTGTCCTTGGCACAGGCCCCGAGCCCGAGGGTGAGTGCCGCAGCGATGGTCGCCGCCAGGGCGGTCTGAGTACGCCTGTTCATATCTGACTCCGCAGTGGGGGGCCGCCGTGAAGGCCCGTCGTCCGCCCCGGGGGTGGATCCGGGACCTGCCTTGGAGGGCGACCTCAGGGGGTCTAGCCGCTCCGCGGTGTGACCCGTAACATAGTAATGTGAAATTGCACTGCACAAGAGGTGACGCCGCCCGTTACCGAGCTGTGTCCGTGCAGGCCCCCATTTCCCCGAATCCGCACCACCCGCTTAGGAGTCAACCGGTGACCCTCCGCCAGACCGGCCTCAACACCGGAAGCCACGACCTCCCCGTCTCCGCCGCCCTCAACGCCTTCATGGGCACCTCCTGGGCACCCACCCCGCTCCCGACCGACGACCGCGTCCCCGGCTACGCCGTGACCCCCGGCCGCCGCAGCCGGCTCTCCGCCGCCTTCCCCGGCGAGCGCCTGATCGTCCCGGCCGGCACCCTCAAGGTCCGCAGCAACGACTGCGACTACCGCTTCCGCCCGCACAGCGCCTACGCCTGGCTCACCGGCCTCACCGGCGAGGACCAGGTCGGCCACGTCCTCGTCCTGGAGCCGACCGGCCCCGACGGCCACGAGCCCGTGCTCTACCTGCGCCCCCGCTCCCCGCGCGGCGGCGACCCGGTGCGCGGCGCCGAGTTCTTCCGCGACCGCCGCTACGGCGAGTTCTGGGTCGGCCGCCGCCCCGACCTCGACGAGGCCGCCCGGCTCACCGGCGTGCGCGTCGTCCACCTCGACGAGCTGGAGAAGCTGTTCACCGGCTCGCAGCCCGCCACCCGCGTCCTCACCGGCGTCGACCCCGCGCTGGACGCCGCCGCCGGCCGCCCCGGCGCCGCCGAGCTCACCCAGAACGACGGCCTGTTCGCCGCCGTGCTGTCCGAGCTGCGACTGGTCAAGGACGCCTGGGAGGTCGAGCAGCTCCAGCTCTCCGTCGACCACACCGTGCTCGGCTTCGAGGACGTCGTGCGCGCCCTGCCGACCGCGCTGCGCCACCACCGCGGCGAGCGCTGGATCGAGGGCGTGTTCAACCTGCGCGCCCGCGCCGAGGGCAACGGCACCGGCTACGAGACCATCGCCGCCTCCGGCGCCCACGCCTGCGTGCTGCACTGGATCCGCAACGACGGCGCCCTCGACCCCAACGCGCTGCTGCTGTTCGACGCCGGCGTGGAGACCGACACCCTCTACACCGCCGACATCACCCGCACCCTGCCGCTCGGCGGCACCTTCACCCCCGTCCAGCGACAGGCCTACGAGCTCGTCCTCGCCGCCCAGCAGGCCGGCATCGACGCGCTGCGCCCCGGCGCCCGCTTCCGCGACTTCCACGCCGCGGCCGCCCGGGTCATCGCCGAGGGCCTCGCCGACTGGGGCGTGCTGCCGGTCAGCGCCGAGGAGGCGCTCGCCGACGACAGCGGCGTCTTCCGCCGCTACACCCTCTGCGGCACCGGCCACATGCTCGGCCTGGACGTCCACGACTGCGCCAAGGCCCGCGCCGAGACGTACCTGGACGGCGTGCTGGAGGAGGGCCACGTACTCACCGTCGAGCCCGGCCTCTACCTCCAGCCCGACGACGAGACGCTGCCCGCCGAACTGCGCGGCCTCGGCATCCGGATCGAGGACGACCTCGTCATCACCGCCGACGGCGCGCGCCTGATGTCCGGCGCGCTGCCCCGCACGGTGCCGGCCATCGAGGCCTGGATGGCCGAACTGCTCGGCTGATCCCCCGCGACCCCGTGGCCGCCGGGCTTCACAGCC
>NZ_BAAAKJ010000002.1:41823-44664 GCF_039527695.1 Kitasatospora putterlickiae | reverse complement strand
GGGCGTCCTCCCACAGCCCCGCCAACAGCTCGGCCGCCGCGCCGCTGCGCGCCGCCCGGTGACCCGTCCCCGCCCACAGGTGCATCGCCTGCGCGTCGCCGCGCCGGACCGCCGCCGCGCGCAGCGGCTGGGTGAGGTGGTGCACGTCCGGGTAGGCGGCGGGCGCGTACGGCTCGAACCGGTCGATGAAGTCGTTGCGCAGCGCCCGCGCCGGGCGGCCGGTGAACGCCCGGGTCACCGTCGTGCCGTCGAACTCCGTCAGCGCCGCCCGGTGCGCGGCCGTCGTCCCGGCCTCGTCCGCGCGCAGCAGCGCCGTCCCCAGCTGCACCGCCACCGCGCCGGCCCGCAGCGCGGCCGCGATCGCCGCGCCGTCCGACAGCCCGCCGGCCGCGATCAGCGGCAGCCCGGTCACCGCCCGCACCGCGGGCAGCAGTTCGAGCAGCGGCCGCTCGCCGGGACGGTCCACCGTCCGGTGCGTGCCGCGGTGCCCGCCGGCCTCCGGTCCCTGCACGACCAGCGCGTCCATCCCGACCGCCTCGGCGCGGCGCGCCTCCTCCGGCGAGGTCACCGTGCCGATCTGGACGGTGCCCACCGCGCGCAGCGCCCGGGCCTCCTCGGCGGAGGGCAGCCCGAAGGTGTACGAGACCACCGGGACGGGCCCGGCCAGCAGCCCGGCGATCTTGGCGTCCCAGTCGTCCCGGTCCGGCGCGATCGCCTCCGGCAGGACCACCCCGTGCTTCCCGGCCTCCGGCCGCAGCCGCTCCCGGTAGGCGGCGACGGCCGCCGGATCGCCGGGCTCCGCCGGGACGAACAGGTTCAGGCCGAACGGGCGGTCCGTCAGCTCCCGGACGCGGCGCACCTGCTCGAACGTCGCCTCGGCGCCGCGGTACCCGGCGGCGAGGAACCCGAGCCCGCCCGCCCCGCTCACGGCCGCCGCCAACTCCGGCGTCGACGGCCCGCCGGCCATCGGCGCGCCGATCACGGGCACGGGGAGTCCGTCGAGTCGCACGGCCATCCGGGGATCCTCCACTCACACGGCACACCGGGGTACTCGGGCTACCCGCCCACCCTACGCCCCGCCCCGGACCCGCCCCTCCCCCTCAAGCCGCCCGCAGGGCACCCTTCACCCCCCACGCCGAATCAACCCCCGCCCCCGCGCCTCCCGCACCGCCGCCGTACGCGACTCCACACCCAACTTCGTGTAGATGTGCACCAGGTGCGACTTCACCGTCGCCAGGCTCAGCTGCAGCCGCCGGCTGATCGCCTGGTTGGTGAGCCCGTCCGCGACCAGCCCCAGCACCTCCGTCTCCCGCACGCTCAACGCCGCCGCAGGCGTCCGCATCCGCTCCAGCAGCCGGTCCGCCACCGTCGGCGCCAACGCCGTCCGCCCCGCCGCCGCCGACCTCACGGCCCGCGCCAGCTCCTCCGGCGGCGCGTCCTTCAGCAGGTACCCGGTGGCCCCGGCCTCCAGCGCCGGCAGGGTGTCCGCGTCGGTGTCGTACGTGGTCACCACCAGCACCCTCGGCGCCCCCGCGCCCCGCGCGGTGATCGCGGCGGTGGCCTGCGCGCCGTTCATCGCCGAGCCGGGCCCGAACTGCAGGTCCATCAGCACCACGTCGACGTCCAGCTCCGCCGCCAGCTCGACGGCCCGCTCGGCGGTCGCCGCCTCCGCGACGATCGCGAAGTCCGGCTCGCTCTCCAGCACGGCCCGCAGCCCGGCCCGGACCACCGGGTGGTCGTCGGCGAGCAGCAGGCGGATGACATCCTCGGTCACGAGGACTCCTCACTCGAATCGTCGGGCACCGGCAGCAGCACCGCGAGCGCCGTGCCCTCCCCCGGCGCGGACTCCACCGCGAAGGTCCCGCCGAGCGCCCGTGCCCGGGCCCGCATCGACGGCAGCCCGAACCCGCCGTCCCCGGCCGCCGCCTCCGGTCCGCCGAGGGCCGCCGGATCGAACCCGGCCCCGTCGTCCACCACGTCCAGCGCCACCTCCCCCGCCCTGAAGCCGAGCGTCACCTCCGCGTGCGTCGCCCGCGCGTGCCGCACCGTGTTCCCGAGCGCCGACTGCGCGATCCGCAGCAGCGCCACCTCGTGCGGCACCGGCAGCCGGACCCGCTCGCCGGAGACGTGCAGCCGCACCGGCAGCCCGCTGCGCGCCGACGTCGTCGCGCACAGCCGTTCCAGCGCGACCGGCAGCGTGTCGCTCTCCAGCGCCGGCGGGGTGAGCGCGCGCACGAAGCGGCGGGCCTCGTCGAGGTTGTCCTGCGCGGCCTGCCGGGCCTGCTCGACGTACTCGGCGGCGGCGTCGGTGCGCTCCGGCAGGGCCCGCTGCGCGGCCCGCAGCAGCAGCTGGATGCTGGTGAGGCTCTGCGCGAGGGTGTCGTGGATCTCCCGGGCCAGCCGCTCGCGCTCGGCGAGCACGCCGGCCGCGTGGTGGGCGGCGGCGAGGTCGGCGCGGGCGGCGGTCAGCTCGTCGATGAGGCGGCGCCGCTCCTCGCTCTCCCGGTACAGCGCCTGGTAGCCGAGGACGGTCGCGGTGGCGACGGCGGCGCCCAGCAGCGGCCCGATGGCCGCCGCGACGCTGACGGTGTGCTGGTGCGCGGAGTACGCGGCGATCGAGGCGACCGCGGTGAGCCCCACCGCCACCAGCCCGGCGCGCCGGCCGAGCAGGTGCAGTTCCAGGAAGTACAGCGGGAACGCCAGCCAGACGCCGTCCTGGGTGGTCACCAGCACGCCCGCCCAGGTGACGGCGAGCAGCGCGATCCAGAGCCCGGCGGCCCGGCGGGAGCGGCCGACGGCGCCGATCAGCGGCCCGGCCGTGTAGACGGCGGCCATCGCGGT
>NZ_BAAAKJ010000002.1:40915-41803 GCF_039527695.1 Kitasatospora putterlickiae | reverse complement strand
CCGCTGCCGTGCCGGCCGCCGGGTCGCCGCCCAGGCCGGCCAGGGCCCGGACGACGGCGAGCGCGAGCAGGCCCGCCACGAGCAGGTGCAGGCAGACCTGGAGGACGCGGGCGACGGGGGTGGTACGGGGTCGATCGGTCGCCATCCGTCCAGCCTAGGGCGCGCGGCGCCGACCGGCATCAATCGAAAGGTTGAACTCGGGTTCTGCCCTTCGATGCCGAGGATCCAATCCCCGGTGCGATGCCCGAGGGGCCTGTCTTCGACCAGTCTCGTCAGTGTCGCAGTGGATCGAGTGAAAGGGCTCGCGGTGTTCGTCGCCTGGAGGGACCTGAGGTTCGCCAAGGGGCGGTTCGCCCTGATGGGAACCGTCATCGTGCTGATCACGGTGCTGGTCGGCCTGCTGTCCGGCCTGACGGCCGGGCTCGGCCGGCAGAACATCTCGGCGATCACCGGGCTGCCCGCCGACCACCTGGCCTTCGGCCGGCCCGCCGACGGGCAGAAGCCGTCGTTCACCGACTCCCAGGTCACCCCCGAGCAGTGGCAGGGCTGGGCCGGGACCCCGGGTGTCACCGACGCGCAGCCGCTCGGCATCGCCACCACCAAGGCGGCGGCCGGACCGCGCACGGCCGCGCTCTCCGTCTTCGGCGTGCCCGACGGCTCCTCGCTCGCCCCGCGGGGCGCCGACCTCGCGCCGGGCCGGGCGGTGCTCTCGGAGACCGCCGCCGAGGACCTCGGCGGGCTGCGCCCGGGCGACGCGTTCACCGTCGCCGGCCACCCGCTGACGGTCGCGGCCGTCTCCGGGGACGCCTCCTACAGCCACACCCCGGTGGTCTGGACGACCCTCGCCGACTGGCAGCGGGCCGCTCCCGGCGGCGCCGGCCACGCCAC
>NZ_BAAAKJ010000002.1:38429-40902 GCF_039527695.1 Kitasatospora putterlickiae | reverse complement strand
GGGCGCCGCCGACGCCGCCCTCGGCACCGAGACCCGCAGCCGGGACGACGCGCTCGCCGCGATCGGCTCCTACACCTCCGAGAACGGCTCGCTGCAGCTGATGCGGGGCTTCCTGTTCGCCATCTCGGCGCTGGTGATCGGCGCGTTCTTCACGGTCTGGACGATCCAGCGCAGCGGCGACATCGCCGTCCTCAAGGCGCTCGGCGCCTCCACCCGCTACCTGCTGCGCGACGCGCTGGGCCAGGCCGTCGTCCTGCTGCTGCTCGGCACCGTGCTCGGCACGGCCGTCGCCGCCGGCCTCGGCGCGCTGATCGGCTCCGCCGTCCCGTTCGTCCTGGACGCCCCGACCGTGCTGGTGCCCGCCGTCGTCATGATCGCGCTCGGCGCGGTCGGCGCGGCCCTGTCCGTCCGCCGCATCACCTCCGTCGACCCGCTGACCGCCCTGGGGAGCGCCCGATGAGTCTCGTTCTCGACCACGTCACCCTCACCTACCCGGACGGCGACGGCCGGCTGACCGCCCTGGACGACGTCTCGCTGACCGTCCCGAAGGGCACCCTGACCGCCGTGGTGGGCCCGTCCGGCTCGGGCAAGTCCAGCCTGCTGGCGGTCGCGGCCACGCTGATCGCCCCGGACTCCGGCCGGGTGGCGGTGGACGGCACGGAGACCACCGGCCTGGACCGCGCCGCGTTGACGGCGCTGCGCCGCGACCGGATCGGCATCGTCTTCCAGCAGCCCAACCTGCTGCCCTCGCTCACCGCCGTCGAGCAGCTCCAGGTGATGGCCCATCTGGACGGCCGCGCCCCGCGCGGCGCCCTTCCCCGGGCGCTGGAGCTGCTGGACGCCGTCGGCCTGCGCGACCAGGCGGCCCGCCGCCCGCACCAGCTCTCCGGCGGTCAGCGCCAGCGCGTCAACATCGCCCGCGCCCTGATGAACGACCCCACCGTCCTCCTGGTCGACGAGCCCACCAGCGCCCTCGACCACGAACGCGGCGCCGCCGTCCTGGACCTGCTCACCACCCTCACCCACCAGCGCGCCACCGCCACCGTCCTGGTCACCCACGACCGCACCCACCTCACGGCCGTCGACCAGGTGGCCGAGGTCCACGACGGCCGGCTGACGGTCCCGGCGGCTACCGTCTGACCGCGACCAGGTCCGCCACCCCGAACGTCACCGACGCCCCGACCGACCCGGGCAGGGTGAACGACTCCCCCGGGTGGTGGACCTCACGCGTCCCGTACGCGGCACCGGGCGGCTCGGTGAACACCACGACCCGCCGGTCGACGCGGTCCACGACCACGTACACCGGCACACCGGCGGCGGCGTACACGGCCGGCCTCCGGGTGAGTTCGTCGCCGAACGCGGAGGAGGTGACCTCGACCACCAGCCGGAACGAGTGGTTTACCCCTACCGGGCCCGCAGTCGCAGGCCGGTGCGGGACTCCTCCTCGGCCTCCTGGTGGTCGTCGGCCCACAGGGAGCGGACGTGGCTCAGGTGGCGGGTCATGCAGGACTCGGCGGCCGGGGCGTCGCCGGCGATCATCAGGTCCAGCAGCTCCAGGTGCTCCTCCGCCGACGACACCAGCTCGCCGCGTTCGGCGAGGCGGTTGAGGCCGTAGAGCCGGGAGCGCTTGCGCAGGTCACCGACGACCTCGACCAGGCGGGAGTTGCCGGCCAGGCCGAGCAGGTCGAGGTGGAACTGGCGGTCGGCCTCCAGGTAGCCGATCAGGTCCTGCTTGCCGGCGGCGACCACGATCGCCTCGGCCTGCGGGCGCAGCGCCTCCAACTGGTCGGCGTTGGCGGTGCGGGCGACGCGGCCGACGGTGGGGACCTCGATGAGGGCGCGGATCTCGGTGAAGTCGTCGAGGTCGCGCTCGGTGAGCTCGGTGACCCGGAAGCCCTTGTTGCGGACGGCCTCGACCAGGCCCTCGCGGGCGAGGTCGAGCATGGCCTCGCGCACGGGGGTGGCGGAGACGCCGAAGTCGGCGGCGAGGGCGGGCGCGGAGTAGACGACGCCGGGGCGCAGCTCGCCGGAGATGAGGGCGGCCCGCAGGGCGTGGGCGACCTGGTCGCGCAGCCGCTCCTGTACGGAGATCAGGGTGCGGGGTTTGAGGTCGGCCATGGTGTTCCTCCGGTGAGTGCAGAACACCAGCGTACAATGTCACGTTACGTTGAGTGTGCAACATTCCGTGATTCGGATGATACGTCAGCGATCCCGACACGTGACCCGACCCATGGTGGCAGGACCGCCGCCCGGTGACAACGGTCGGCGGCCCACCAGTTCCTCCCCCCTCGCCTCACTCCCCCGTGAACAGCCGGACCAGGCTGCTCGCGCTGGACGCCCCGCGCCCGGCGGCGGTCCGGGGCGCGTGGAAGGCGAGGAAACCCGGCATCGAGGCGGCCGTCACCTCGCCCGCCCGATCAGCACCGACCGGTAGTCCGGGAACGCCGGGAAACGCAAAGAAGCGGCCGACGTG
>NZ_BAAAKJ010000002.1:37851-38382 GCF_039527695.1 Kitasatospora putterlickiae | reverse complement strand
ACGTCGGCCGCCGTTCCGGCCGGACACTTAAACGGCCAACCCCCCGTTCCAGGGCAACGGGTCTGGGGGTGGTGCCGACGCAGCGCCGAAGCGCCGGCACCGAGCCGTCGGGCCCCACAGCGGGCCCCGTGCCGACCGGAGTCTCAGGCGGAGTCGCGCAGATGCGCCTCCGCCGCCACCGCGAGGTCCTCCCAGGCCATGCCGACGCTCTTGAAGAACCTCGGCCGGTCGGTCGGCACGGGAGCCTCGCCGTTCACCAGTTCGGCCAGGTTCCACAGCGTCGTGGCGCCGGTCACCCCCGCCATCAGCAGGTCGCCGGCCTCGCGCAGCGCGACCGAGCGGGCCTCCACGTAGAGCGCGGACCGGCCGACCAGCACCTCGTCCACCTCCCGGGCGTCCACCTCGTGCGAACCGACCGCCGCCACCGCCGCGTGGTCGGGGACCAGCGCGCCGTCGAACAGCGGGGTGCGCGCGGTGGTGCAGCAGACCACCAGGTCGGCGTCCGCGACGTCGGCCGGGGTGCCGACGTCG
>NZ_BAAAKJ010000002.1:34957-37842 GCF_039527695.1 Kitasatospora putterlickiae | reverse complement strand
GCCCGCCACGCCGCGCGCCCGGGCGTACCGGGCCAGCGCCTCGGCCGGCTGCTCGCTGCGGGCGACCACGGTCACCCTGGTCAGCGGGCGGATGCCGAGCAGGGCGTCCAGGTGGCCGTACGCCTGCGGGCCGGAGCCGAACAGCACCAGGTGCGCGGCCTGCGGCACCGCCAGCCGGTCCAGCGCGACGGCGGTGACGGCCGGCGTGCGCAGCGAGGTGAGCCCGATGCCGTCCAGCAGGGCGAGCGGCTGCAGGGTCGGACCGTCGAGCAGCAGGTAGCTGCCGGTGATCCGGGGCAGCCCGGCGGCGGGGTTGGCCGGGGCGACCCCGGCGATCTTCACCCCGGTGTACGCGGCGGAGGCGGCCGGCATCAGCAGCAGCTCCCCGGCCGGCACCGGCACGGCCGAGCGGGCGGGCGCGGCCTCCGGGTCCAGCCCTTCGAGCAGCACCCGTTCGATCGCCCGGGCCGCCTCGGCGGGCGTCAGCCCGACGGGGGCCGCGGCGAGCACGTCCGTCGGGCCCGGCACGGCGGGCTGGAGCGGCTCAGCCGCCGCGCCGGGCTGTTCCAGGGCCGGGACGGTGGCCGGGGCAGCGGCCGGTGCCGTCCTCAGATCCCCGCTCACAGCAGGAACCCCGCGCCGAGGGTGTCCTGCGGGTCGAGCACGAAGCGGTGCTCGCCGGTGCGGTGCGCGGTGCCGGTCACCTCGGTGACCACGCCGTCGCCCCACGGGTCGCCGCCGGCCAGCACCCGCCCGCCGAAGACGGTGCCGACGATCGACTCGTGCCGCAGCTCCGCGCCGGGCGCGAGCCTTCCCTCGGCGGCCAGGATCGCCAGCCGCGCCGAGGTGCCGGAGCCGCAGGGCGAGCGGTCGATCTGGCCGTCCGCGAAGACGGTGACGTTGCGCTGGTTCACCCCGCCGTCCTCCGCCGGGAGTTCGTCGTACAGGATGACCCCGTAGACGCCGGACAGCCGCGGGTCCACCGGGTGCCGCACGGCCTCTGAGCCGGCCAGCGCGGCCCGGATCTCCCGCCCGATCGCGGTGAGTTCGGACAGCTGGCCGAGGCTCACCGAGAGGCCGAGCGCGGCGGCCGGCACCGAGGCGTAGCAGGCGCCGGAGTGCGCGACGGCCACCTCGACGGTGCCGCGCGAGGTCTCCACCGGCAGCTTGAGCTCGCTCACCCAGGAGGGCACGTTGCGGAACGTCACCCCGGTGGTCCGTCCGGCGGCCCGGTGGACCAGCGCGGTGACCCGGCCGGACGGCACGTCGATCCGCACCCGGGCGACGCCGTACTCGGGCGCCGCGACCAGCCCGGAGTCGACCGCCCAGGCGCCGAGCGCGATGGTGCCGTGGCCGCAGGCGGTCGAGTAGCCGTCCTTGTGCCAGAACAGCACGCCGAGGTCGGCGCCGTCGTCGTCCGGCGGCACCAGGAAGCCGCCGTACATGCCGGCGTGGCCGCGCGGCTCCCGGGTGAGCAGCTGCCGCACGTCGTCCAGCGCGCCCGGCCGGGGCGCGGTCGCGGTGCCGCCGGCTCCGATCGCGATGGCCCGCCGCTCGGCGACGCTGTCCCCGGGGATCACCGGGGCGCCGGCGACGACGATCCGGAACGGCTCTCCGGCCGTGTGGTAGTCGACGGTGTCGACCTGCACGGACCCGCCGTCGGTGGGCTGGGCCGTCATCAGGCGCCCCCGCCCGGCAGCAGGCTGACGGTGCGGCTCTGGGTGTAGAAGTCCAGCGCCGCCCGGCCCTGCTCGCGGGCGCCGTGGCTGGCGCCCTTGGCGCCGCCGAACGGCAGGTGGAAGTCGACGCCGCTGGACGGCGCGTTGACCCGGATCATGCCCGCGTTCAGCCGGTCGGCGGCGGTCAGCGCGGCGTCCAGGTCCCGGGTGTGCACCGAGGCGGACAGCGTGTACGGGGTGTCGTTGGCGATCGCGATCGCCTCGTCCAGGTCGGCCGCCTCGTGCAGCAGCGCGATCGGGCCGAAGAACTCCTCGCGCCGCAGCGGGTGCTCGTCCGGCACCCCGGCGACCAGGGTCGGCTCCAGGAACCAGCCGTCCCGCTCGGGCACGCCGCCGCCGGTCAGCACCTCGGCGCCGGCCTCCCGGGCGGAGGCGACGGCCGCGGTGATCTCGTCCCGGGTGGCCTCGTTGATGACCGGGCCGCAGGAGGTGTCGTCGACCTGGCCGAGCGCCTTGACCAGCGCCGCGCGCAGCGGCTCGAAGGCCGCGCCGACCGCGACGACCCGGCTGGTGGCGGTGCACTTCTGGCCCGCGTAGCCGGCGATCGCGTTGGCGAGGTCGGCGGCGGCCCGGTCGAAGTCGGCGTCCGGCAGGACGATCGCCGTGTTCAGCCCGCCGAGCTCGGCCTGCACCGGGATGCCGCGCTCGGTGGCGGTGCGGACGACCTGGCGGCCGACCCCGGTGGAGCCGGTGAAGGAGACCACGTCGGCCGAGGCGACCAGGGTGGTGCCCTCGGCGCCGCCGCCGGGCAGCACGGTGAAGACGTCTGCGGGCAGCCCGGCCCCGGCGGCCAGCTCGGCCAGCCGCAGGGCGACGCCGATCGCCTCCGAGGAGGGCTTGAGGACGACGCTGTTGCCGACGGCCAGCGCCGGGGCGGCCTTCCAGGTGGGGATCGCCAGCGGGAAGTTCCACGGCGTGATCAGCCCGGCGACCCCGTACGGGCGGCGGCGGGTGAGCAGCAGGCCGGGGCCGGCGGCGGTCTCGTGCACCTCGCCGGAGGCCGCGAACGGCGCCTGCGCGTTGTAGCGCCAGATCGCGACGGTGCGGGCGACCTCGCCGCGCGCCTCGGCGACCGGCTTGCCGACCTCGCGGACGATCAGCTCGGCCAGCTCCTCGGCGTGCGACTCGATCGCCTCGGCGAGCCGG
>NZ_BAAAKJ010000002.1:29737-34897 GCF_039527695.1 Kitasatospora putterlickiae | reverse complement strand
CTCGGCACCCGGGCGGGGCGCCTCGGCGACGAGGTCCGCGGGGTCGGCGGGGTTGTACGAACGGATCGTCACTTCGGGCAGCCCTTCGGGGGATTCGACGGGAGAGGGGGGAAGACGGGCAGGGGCGGGCGGTCAGAGCAGGAAGCCGGCCGGGAACGGGTCGCTGGGGTCGAGGAAGTACTGGGCGGTGCCGGTGACCCAGGCCCGCCCGGTCACGGTGGGCACCACCGCGGGAATCCCGCCGACCTCGGTCTCCTCGACCAGGCGGCCGATGAAGGTGGTCCCGATGAAGGAGTCGTTGCGGAAGTCCCGGTCGAGCGGCAGCTCGCCGCGCGCGTGGAGCTGGGCCATCCGGGCCGAGGTGCCGGTGCCGCAGGGCGAGCGGTCGAACCAGCCGGGGTGGATGGCCATCGCGTGCCGGGAGTGCTCGGCGGTGGAGCCGGGGGCGAGCAGCTGGACGTGGTGGCAGCTGTGGATGGACGGGTTCTCCGGGTGCACCGGGCGGTCCGGGCCCGCGTTGATGGCCTCCATCAGGGCCAGGCCTGCGTCCAGGATCTCCTGCTTGCGCTCCCGCTCGAACGGCAGGCCGAACTCGGCCAGCGGCAGGATCGCGTAGAAGTTGCCGCCGTAGGCGAGGTCGTAGTTCACCGTGCCGTAGCCGGGGACCTCGATCTTCCGGTCCAGCGCCACCGAGTAGGACGGCACGTTGCGGATGGTGACCGCCTTGGCGGCGCCGTTCTCCACCGCGACGTCGGCGATCACCAGGCCCGCCGGGGTGTCCAGCCGGACGGTGGTGACCGGCTCGACGACCGGCACCATGCCCGTCTCCACCAGCACGGTGGCGACGCCGATGGTGCCGTGACCGCACATCGGCAGCAGGCCGGAGACCTCGATGTAGAGCACGCCCCAGTCGGCGTCCGGCCGGGTCGGCGGCTGCAGGATGGCGCCGCTCATCGCGGCGTGGCCGCGGGGCTCGTACATCAGCAGGGTGCGGAACTCGTCCAGGTGCTGCTGGAAGTGGACGCGGCGCTCGGCCATGGTGGCGCCGGGGATGACGCCGAACCCACCGGTGATGACCCGGGTGGGCATGCCCTCGGTGTGCGAGTCGACGGCGTGGAAGACGTGACGGCTGCGCATCAGCTGACGCTCCGTGGTGGTGGGTGGGTGGTGGACGGCGCCCCGGACCGGCCGTTCCAGGGGGCCGGCTGCCGCCGCAGCCGGCCGTCCTGGATTCCGGTCCTACCGGGTCCGGATCAGGCGAGGCCCTCGGCCAGCGCCTTCTCGGTGGCCGCGCGGACGGCCGCCTCGATCTCCGGGGTCAGCGGCAGGCGCGGCGCCCGGGTCGGACCGCCGGGGCGGCCGGCGATGTCCATGGAGAGCTTGATCGCCTGGACGAACTCGGTCTTGGAGTCCCAGCGCAGCAGCTGGTGCAGCGCCTTGTAGAGCGGCAGCGCGGTGGCCAGGTCGTGGGAGACGGCGGCCTTGTACAGCGCGACGCTCGCCTCGGGCAGCGCGTTCGGGTAGCCGGCGATCCAGCCGACCGCGCCGGCCAGGGCCAGCTCCAGCAGCACGTCGTCGGCGCCGATCAGCAGGTCGAGGCCGGGGGCCAGCTCGGCGATCTCGTACGCCCGGCGGACGTCGCCGGTGAACTCCTTGACCGCGACGATCGAGCCCTCGCCGTGCAGCTCGGCGAGCAGCGACGGGACCAGGTCGACCTTGGTGTCGATCGGGTTGTTGTAGGCGACGATCGGCACGCCGGCCTTGGCGACCTCGGCGTAGTGGCCGCGGACGGCGGCGTGGTCGGCGCGGTAGGCGTTCGGCGGCAGCAGCAGGACGGAGCCGGCGCCGGCCTCGGCGGCCTGCTCGGCCCAGCGGCGCGACTCGGCGCTGCCGTAGGCGGCGACGCCGGGCATCACCCGGGAGCCGTCGCCGGCCGCCTCGACGGCCACCTCGACGACCTTGGCGCGCTCCTCGGCGGTGAGGGTCTGGTACTCGCCGAGCGAGCCGTTGGGGACGACACCGTCGCAGCCCGACTCGATCAGCCAGCTGACGTGCTCGGCGTAGGCGTCGTAGTCGACGGAGAGGTCCGGGCGCAGCGGCAGCGTGGTGGCGACCATGATGCCGCGCCAGGGCTTGGTGGTGTCGTGCGGGGTCTTGGACACAGGTGTCTCCTTGGTGAGGTGTGACATTTTATTAGGGGGCGCGCGGCGGGCACAAGGGGCCCCGCCGGGCGATTTCGGGCGAGTCCGGCCCGGATCGGGCCGGACCCGCCCGGAAGCGGTTGCGGCTCAGCCCTCGTCGTCGTCCCGCTCGGCCGCGAGCTGGCCGAGCGGAACGGGGCAGGAGAACGGCCGGCTGTCCGCGCGGGACTCCTCCGGCAGCTCCCCGCCACCCGCCAGACAGGCCACCGCCGGACCGCACATCCGGCCCTGGCACCAACCCATCCCGGCCCTGGTCAGCAGCTTGACGGTGCGCGCGTCGCCCGCGCCCAGCTCGTCCACCGCCTCGCGGATCCGCCCGGCCGGGACCTCCTCGCAGCGGCAGACGTCGGTGTCCTCCCGCAGCCAGTCGGTCCAGCCCGCGCCGGGCCGGTGGGCGGCGGCCATCAGTTCGGCGAAGGCCCGCAGCCGGGAGCGCCGGCGCAGCAGCGCGGTGCGCACCGGCTGGTCGGCGACCGCGTGCGCGGCCAGCTCGCCCTCGGTGATCGCCAGGTCCGCGCCGCCCACCCCACAGGTCTCGCCGGCCGCCCAGAGCCCGCGGACGGTGGTCCGCAGGCGGGCGTCGACCTTGAGTGCGGCCGTCCCGTCGGGCGTGGTGCGGGTGGCCGCGCCCAACTCGGTGGCCAGCTCGATCTGCGGGACCAGGCCGTGGCCGACGGCGAGCGCGTCGCACTCGATCCGCCGTTCACTGCCCGGTACCGGACGCCAGTCGGCGTCCAGCCGGGCCACCGTGACGGCGGTGACCCGGTCGTCTCCGTGCGCCTCGACCACCGCGCTGCGCGGCCGCAGCCGCACGCCGTGGCGCAGCAGCGCGGAGCCGTGCCCGGCGCCCTCGACCAGCTTGGCCGGAACGGCGGCCAGCACGCCGGGGCGCCGGGCGTAGCCGAGGTACGCGGTGGCCTCCACCACCGCGGGGACCTCGGCGCCGGCGGTGACCAGGGAGGAGGCCGCCGCGAGCAGCAGCGGGCCGCTCCCGGCCACCACGATCCGTCGGCCGGGCAGCACCAGGCCGGCCTTGAGCATGGCCTGCGCGCCACCGGCGGTGACCACCCCGGGCAGGGTCCAGCCGGGGAAGGGCAGCTGCCGCTCGTACGGGCCGGGGGCGAGCAGGACGGCGGCGGACCGGACGGTGGTCCGGTCGTCGGCGTCCGGGCCGGTGGTGGCGTGCAGCCGCCAGTCGCGCTCCCCCGAGCGCTCCAGCGCCCACACCTGGTGGCCGGCCAGCAGGTCGACGCGGCCGGCCGCGCGGTGGGCGGCGAGCCGGTCGGCGAGGCCGGTGTAGACGGACCAGCCGTGGTGCAGCCGGTCGGGCCGGCTGGCGCCGAGGCCGGGGGCGGGGTGGCGGTAGTACTGTCCGCCGCTGCTGCGGCCGGCGTCGACCAGGGCGCAGCGCAGCCCGAGGTCGGCGGCGGTGACGGCGGCGGCGAGGCCGGCCGGGCCGGCACCGATCACCGCGAGGTCGTACGGCCGCGGCGCGCCGGTCAGGGGCTCAGACGTCGAGGTCGGCACGGCCGTGGCCCTCCTGGGTGGTGACGGTGGTGCCGGGCTCGGCCGGCAGCAGGCAGGTGCGCTGGTTGGGCCGCCCGTCGACGGTGGCCAGGCAGTCGAAACAGGCGCCGATCCCGCAGAACGCCCCGCGCGGCCTGCCGCCCACCCGGGTGGTGCGCCAGGCGAGCACGCCGTCGGCCCACAGGGCGGCGGCGATCGTCTGCCCGGGCAGCGCGGGCACGGGCTGGCCGTCGAAGTCGATGGTGTGGGCGGGCCCGGGTTCGGCCTGGACCAGCTCCGCGGGGGTGCGGCTACGGCGCATGGGGGGATCTCCGTTCAGCTCATGAGCCGATCGTGGGGTGGTCGGACCGCTCGGGCGGCCTCAGGCGGCGTCCTCGGCCGGGAAGCGGTCGGCCCGGAAGGGGGCGAGGCCGAGCTCCGGCTCCTTGCCGATGAGCTGCTGGGTGATCAGCAGCCCGGTGGCCGGGGCCAGGCCGATGCCCGCGCCCTCGTGGCCGCAGGCGTGGTACAGCCCGGGCACCCGGGGGTCGGCGCCGATCGCGGGCAGGTGGTCCGGCAGGTACGGCCGGAAGCCGCGGTAGGCGCGCATCACGCTCACCCCCGCCAGCACCGGGAAGAGCGCGGCCGCCTGGGCGGCCAGCCGGCTCACGACCTCGACCGAGAGCGTCCGGTCGAAGCCGACCCGCTCCCGGCTGGCGCCGATCAGCACCGGCCCGCCGGGCGTCCCCTCGACCACGGCCGAGGTCTGCAGCGCGGCCGAGCCGCTGGCCACGTCGGCCACGTAGTCGGCGGCGTACACCTTGTGCCGGACGATCCGCGGCAGCGGCTCGGTGACCAGGACGAACCCGCGCCTCGGCAGCACCGGGAGGTGGACGCCGGCCAGCGCGGCCAGCTCGCCGCCCCAGGTGCCGGCGGCGTTGATCACGGCGGCCGCGTCCAGCCGCCGCCGCTCGGTCTCGACGCCGCGCACGGCGCCGTCCGCTCCGAGGCGCACGGCCTTGACGGCCTCGCCGGTGTGCAGCCGGGCGCCCGCCCGGCGGGCGGCGCGCAGCAGGTGGGCGGCGGCCAGCGCGGGCTGGACCTGGGCGTCCTGGGGGTACAGGAAGCCGCCGGCCAGGCCGGACGCGAGGTGCGGCTCCAGCTCGCGCAGCCGCTCGCCGGGGATCTCCTCGGCGGTGACGCCGACCGTCGCCTGCTCGGCCGCGAAGGCGCGCAGCGCCTCCTGCCGGGCGGACGTGCCGGCGACCACCAGGCCGCCCTTGGCCTCGTACTCGACGGCGGCGCCGAGCTCGTCGGCGAGTTCGCGCCACAGGCGGGTGGAGTACAGGGCGAGGTCGAGCTCGGGGCCGGGCTCCTTGTCGGAGACCAGCAGGTTGCCCTCGCCGGCGCCGGTGGTACCGCCGGCGACCGGGCCGCGGTCGACGACGTCGAC
>NZ_BAAAKJ010000002.1:9506-29654 GCF_039527695.1 Kitasatospora putterlickiae | reverse complement strand
GCCGCTTCGGGGCGGCGGGCCGGGGCTCGCGGATCTCAGGTCGGCCGGCTCAGGTGATGTCGTCCATCTGCTCGTGGCGGGCGGCCGGCACCTGGGCGGAGGCGCTCGGCGTGCCCGAGGCCTCGATCGCCTCGGCCCCGGCGACCGGCGCGACCGAGAGGTCGACGTCCGAGGCCTCCTCGTCGCTCAGCGCGAGGTCCGGGTTGCGCCGGGCCTTGCGCCGGTCGTTCAGCACCGCCACGCCGACCGCGACGAAGTACAGCCCCCAGATCGGCGCGGCCAGCGCCAGCATGCTGAGCGGGTCGGCGCTGGGCGTCGCGAAGGCGGCGAACACGGTGATGCCCATCACCATGCCGCGCCACCAGCCCAGCAGTCGCTTGCCGGTGACGATGCCGGCCATGTTCAGCATGATCAGCAACAGCGGGAACTCGAAGGCCAGACCGAAGACCAGCACCAGCCGGGTGGCGATGTCGAAGTAGTCCGCGGGCGGCAGGATCGGTGTGGTGTCCTCCGGGGTGAACGAGAGCAGCACGTCGACCGTCAGCGGCAGCAGCATGATGGCCAGCCCCACACCGGCCAGGAACAGCGGCGCGCCGCAGGTCATGAAGATGACCGTGTACTTGCGCTCGTGCTTGTGCAGGCCGGGCGCCACGAAGGCCCACAGCTGGTACAGCCAGACCGGGACCGTGGCCACCACACCGGCCGTCAGGGCGACCTTGAGCATCCAGTTGAAGCCCGCGGTCAGACCGATGGTCGAGACCTCCGCACAGCGGCCCGTGGGCGCCGCGAGGAACTCCGGCGTGCACCGCTGGATCGGTTTGAGCAGCAGCGTCTCGATCTGCTTGTGGAAGATCAGCGCGATGATCGTGAACACCACGATCGCCAGGACCGACTTGACCACGCGGTTCCGCAGTTCGCGCAGGTGGTCGGCGAGGGCCATCCGTCCCTCGGGATCCTTGGGCGCCTTCGACGCCTTGGTGAGCTTGCTCAACCCCGGTCCTCAACTCGTGCGTCGAGGCCCGCCGGTCGACGGGCCTCCAGTGGTCGCGCGTGCCGCGCGTTCAGCGCGCCCCGCCGTCGGGAGCGGACTGCTCGTTCACCGGGCGGGCGGTCCCGGACGCACCCGGGGCGGACTGGATGGTCTTCGCCGCGGCGCCGTCGGCCACCGCCGGGTCGGGCGGAGCCGCGGCGTCGGCCTTTCCGTCGGTGCGCATCGCCTTGGCCTCACTCTTGAGGATCCGTGCCGACTGGCCGAGCGAACGCGCCAGTTCCGGCAGCCGCTTGGCACCGAAAAGCACAATGGCAATGACCGCGACCAGGAGGATCGCGGTGAACGAGACCCGCATGCTCGACCACCTTCAGTCTTGGCGGCGCCGCCGGCCGCCCGCTGCGGGGATGGTAACCGCTGCGGGTGACGCTCTGACGACGGCCGCCCGAACAGGACAGCGGCCCCCGTTCGCGCTCAGGAGCCAACTGAGAGCGTAACGCGCTCCTGCCTCCGAGCAGCAGCCCCCGGTACCCACCGTTCGACGTTCCCGGCAGGTCCCCGGCGGTCGCGGGTGCGCCTCAGCGGCCCGGCGCCGAGGCCGCGAGGTCCCCGGCCGCCTCGGCCAGCGCCCGGGAGGCGGCGTCCACGCCCTTAGCCAGCGCCCGCACGTCCAGCCAGAGCCGGACCGCGAGGACGCCGAGCACCAGCAGGCCGGCGGTGGCGAGGAGGACGGCGGCGACGGGCATCCAGGACATGGGCTCCACCCTATCGGCCCCCGCTCACCCCTCGGCCGGCACCAGCCGCATGGTCCGCACCCCGGCCCCGGTCAGCGCCGCGACGATCTTCTCCCCGGCGGGCTTGCGCACCGCCGCCCCGCACAGCGGGCACCCGAAGCTGTAGTGCGCCTGTGCCGCCGTGCGGCCGAAGGTCAGGCGGAACGACTCGACCGGCAGCTCCACCTTCTCCCGGCACTCCGAGCAGTACACCTTGAATCTGGTACCGGGCTCCACGGCTCAGACCAGCCCCTCCCCGTAGTGCGCCAGCGCCTCCAGCGCCGCCGCACGCGCCTGCTCCACCAGCTCCGGCGGCGAGACGATCCGCCCGTCACGGCCCAGCCGCAGCGCCAGCGGGCGCAGCTGGGAGGGGTCGGCGCTGCGCAGGGTGATCCGCAGTCCGCCGTCGGGCAGTTCCTCGGCCCGGTCGTGGGTGTAGTACTCGGCGACCCAGCGGCCGCCGGAGGAGACCTCGACGACCACCTCGGGGTCGTCGGCGGAGGGGTTGACCAGCCCGCCGGAGAGGTCGCGCGGCTCGCGCTTGGGCGGGTCGGCGGGGACGTCCAGCACCCTGATCTCGGCGACCCGGTCGAGCCGGAACATCCGGTGGTCCTCGGAGGTCCGGCACCAGGCCTCCAGGTAGGTGTGGCCCTCGGTGAGCAGCCGGATCGGGTCGACCTCGCGCTCGGTCATGCCGCCGCGGCCGTGCGAGTAGTAGCGCAGCCAGAGCCGGAGGCCCTCGCTGAGGGCGCGGTCGATGTCGGCGAAGACGTGACTCTCGGCCTCGAAGGTGACGCCGACCCTGGCGCTGCCCTCGGCGCTCTCCCCCGCCGCGTTCTCGATCTTGGCGACGGCCCGGGTGAGCGCCTCCCGGTCGCCGGCCCGCAGGCCGGGCAGGCCGGCGACAGCGCGGGCGGCGACCAGCAGCGCGGTCGCCTCGTCGGCGGCCAGCCGCAGCGGCTGGGCGACGTCGTCGACGTTGTGCCACCAGATCCGCTCGCCGTCGGTGTCGATGTCGAGCAGGTCGCCGCCGCGGAAGCTGGTGCCGCACATCGGCAGGACGTTGAGGTCGCCGATCAGTTCGCGCTCGCTGATGCCGAAGGCACGGGCCACCTCGGCCACCTCGGCGCCGGGGCGCTCGCGCAGGTAGGTGACCAGCGAGAGCATCCGCCGAGTCTGGTCAATCGCGTTACTCATGCGTCCACCTCGCTACGCTCGGCAGGCGCTTCGCACAATACGCACCTTCCGATGATTCGCTCGCTTCGCTCGCTCATGCCCGCACACCCTCCACCACAGTGCCGGCCACCGCGCGCAGCCGGTCGACGACATCGGCCCGCAGCTCCTCGGGGCCGACCACCAGCACGTCCGGCCCGAACTCGGCGAGGTCGGCGCCGAGCCCGTTGCCGTACGGGATCTCCAGCTCGTCCCAGCTGTCGTCGGCCCGCCGGGTGGCGAGCGCCTTGGTGCGCAGCGGGAAGCCGGCGCCGCGCCGGACCCGGACCACGGCGGTCGCGGTGGCGCCCTCGCCGGCGAACTTGGCCACGGTGGCCCGGACGTCGACGTGCTCGGGCACGGTGCCGAGGAAGGCGCCGGAGCGGGCCCGCACCTTGCCGGTGATCCGGCTGAGCCGGAAGACCCGGGCGTCCTCGCGGTCGCGGTCCCAGCCGGCCAGGTACCAGTGGCCGCGCCAGCACTCCAGGGCCCAGGGTTCGACGGTGCGCTGCTCGACGGCGGCGGCGCCGGCCTTGCGGTACTCGAAGGTGACCGGACGGCGGTCGCGGGCGGCGGTGAGCAGCGGCTCGAAGGCGGCCTCGCGGGCGGGGATGCGCGGTTCGAGGGCGGGGCGGCGCTCGGTCTCGCTGAACGGGACGCCGGCGGCGCGGAGCTTCTGGAGGGCGCCGCTGGCTGCGCCGCTCATCTTGGCCTGCTGCCAGACCCGGGCGGCCAGCGTGAGCGCGGCGGCCTCCTCGGCGTCGAGGGCGATCTCCGGCAGGCGGTTGCGGTCGGCGCGGGCGAGGTAGCCGAGCTCGCCGTCGAGGGCGTTCTCGTCGACGTCGATGACCAGTCCGAGTTCGCGCAGGTCGTCCTTGTCCCGCTCGAACATCCGGTTGAAGGCTTCCTCGCTGCTGTTCTGCCAGGCTTCGCGGTAGGCCTCGATGGACTCCCGCAGCTCCTTCTTGGAGAGCGGGCGTCGGGTGTTCATCAGGCACAGGGCGAGATTCATCAGCCGCTCCGCCTTGGCGATCGCCATCGGTGACCCTTCCGGTGTGCCGCGCAGCGCGCGGGGTGCGCCCGCCGGGGCGTCATGGACCCGGCGGGACCGACCGTACCGGTAGCGGTACGCGCTGCAAAAGCCGAGTCCGCTGTGCTGGTCGCCCGCTCGCCTCCAGGGCGCTCCGACCCCTGCGCTCGGGGCGGGGGCCGTGACCCACCCGCTCGCCTCCGGGGCGGCGGCACCCCGCGAACGGGGTGCGGCCCAGGTGATCAGTCCGCTCAGACGGAGATCAGGTCGACCACGAAGATCAGGGTCGAGCCGGCCGGGATGAGCGGGCTGGGCGACTGGTTGCCGTAGGCCAGGTGCGGCGGGATGACCAGCTCGCGGCGGCCGCCGACCTTCATGCCGGCGACGCCCTGGTCCCAGCCCTTGATGACCCGGCCGCCGCCGAGCGGGAACTTGAAGGTGGAGCCGCGGTTCCAGCTGGCGTCGAACTCCTCGCCGGTCGCGTAGGTCACGCCGACGTAGTGGACCTCGACGACCTGGCCGGGCTTGGCCTCCTCGCCGGTGCCGACGGTGATGTCGCGGATCTTGAGCTCGGCCGGCGGGTCGCCGACCGGGAAGTCGATCTCGGGCTTGCTCACTAGTGCCTCATCTCACGGTTGGTTCGGTCCATGACCAAGCGGCGGGCGCCCGCACCCCGGTCCGTTCCCGGACCACGGTACGGGCGCCCGCCGCCCGTCCGGGCCCGGCCACGCGGCCGGGCCCGAAGGTCACACGCACACCATTGTCACCCGAAAGTGGATCAGCCCCGACCTCAGCCCTGACCGGCGTCGAGGATGTCGACGACGAAGACCAGCGTGGAGTTCGGCGGGATGTCGCCCTGGGCCTGGTCCTTGTAGCCGAGCGAGGCCGGGATGACCAGCTCGACGCGGCTGCCGATGGTCTGGCCCTCCAGGCCCTGGTCCCAGCCGGCGATGACCTGGCCGCCGCCGAGCGGGAAGGAGAACGCCTGGCCCTTGCTGAGCGAGGAGTCGAAGACCTTGCCGTCCTTGTACAGGGCGCCGGTGTACTGGACGAGGATCTTCTCGCCCTTCTCGACCTTGCGGCCGTCGCCCTTGATCAGGACGTGGCTCTTGAGCTCGGTCGGGTCGGCCGCGCCGGGCACCGGGGTGATGTCGGCGGGCTTCTTGCCGTTGTCCTTGACCTGCGGGAAGTCCGCGGGCGGCGGGGTCACGGTGCCGCTGACGACGGCGTCGGGGGCGTTGCTGTTGCGGATGTCGATGACGAAGATCAGGTTGTCCTGCGCCCCGATCGACATGCTCGGGTTGCCCTGGGCGCCGAAGGCGGCGGCCGGCGGGGCGACGACGAGCAGCCGGGAGCCGGCCTTCTTGCCGACGACGGCCTGGTCCAGCGCCGGGATGAGCGCGTCGGTGCCGGCCTGGAAGATCTGCGGCTTGCCCTTCTCGTCGTACGAGGAGGGGATGTCCTTGCCGGTGTTCCAGTCCTTGCCGGTGTAGTCGACCGAGGTCCAGGAGTTCTTCTCGACCTTGGGGCCGTTGCCCTCGGAGAGGACCTTGACCACGAAGGTGCCGTCGGCCTGCTCGGCGGGCACCTCGATGGTGGCCTTGGTGCCGAAGTCGCCGGTGACGTTGGGCAGCACCTTGGCACTGTCCTTGATCGGCGGGACGGGATCGGGGGTCGGCGTGGCCGGGGCGGACTGGGCGGCGTCCGGCTTGGCCGCGGCCTCGTCGGACGAGTCGTCCTTGTTCACCAGGTACAGGGTGACGGCGCTGCCGATGAGCAGGACGCCCAGGACCGTGCCGAGGATCACGCCGAGCCTGCCGACGCTGCCCGGGTTCTCGTCGTAGCCGGCCTCCGAGGTGTCCTGACGGCGGACGGTCGAGGCGAAGATCTGCGGGGCGTCCTCGGTCTTCGTCCGCGTGGTCCGCGGTGCCTCCCCGGATCCTCCCCAGCCGGCCTGCTGACGCAGGATCGCCGGGGGGACGACGATCGACTCGCCGTCGCCCGGGAGCGGGCCACCGGGTCGCGAATCGGCCGGGTCTCCGGCGGAGTTACCCTGCGCGGTGCCGGACCCGCCCGGGCTCGACGCTTTCTCAGACATGACTCCCCATCCATCTCGCCACGAGGTCTTCGAGGTCTACGGCCGGCGTGGTGGCGCCGGGGTGCTGCCGCACTGCCCGCCCGGACCCCGGGCGCCGGCGGCGCCTACCACAGTGCGAGGGCAGTATGACAGGTCAGGATGAGGGCGGGCGCTTGCCCGTGCGAGCGCCCGCCCAAGCGTACGGAATCCCCCCGCACTCGAACCAGCCCGTGCAAAGGATCTCCCGGGGGAACTCCGCGGATCGGCCGGGTGCTACACGGCCTCCAGGATGTCCACCACGAACACCAGGGTCGAGTTCGCCGGCACGGCGCCCTGCGCCTGGTCCTTGTAGCCGAGCGCCGGCGGCACCACGAGCAGCACCCGGCTGCCGACGTTCTGGCCGACCAGTCCCTTGTCCCAGCCCTCGATGACGCTGCCGGTGCCGATCTGCAGCGCCTGGGCGCCGCCGTGGCTCCACGAGGAGTCGAACTGCTGGCCGTTGCTCCACAGCACCCCGGTGTACTGCACGACCAGGGTCTGTCCGGACTTGACCTGCTTGCCCTCGCCCTTGATCAGCACGGCCTGCTGGAGGTCGGCCGGCGGGGCCTGTCCGGCCGGCACGGTGATGGTGACGGCGGCCTTGCCGTTGTCCTTGACCTGCGGCAGGTTCGCCGGTGGCGGGGTCATGGTGCCGGAGAGCGTGGAGTCCGGCGCCAGGCTCTCCACGATGTCGAGCACGAAGACCACGGTGTCGCCGGGGCCGACGCCCAGCTGGGTGGAGCCCTGGGTGCCGAACGCGGCGGCGGGCGGGGCGACCACCAGCAGCCGGCTGCCGACCTTCTTGCCGATCACGCTCTGGTCGAAGGCCGGCACCAGCTGCCCGCTGCCCGCCTGGTAGAGCTGCGGCTTGCCGCCGGAGTCGTAGGAGCTGGGCAGGTCCTTGCCGGTGGTCCAGTCCTTGGCGGTGTAGTTGACCGTCACCCAGTCGCCCTTGTTGACCGCCGGGCGGTCCCCCTCGCTGACGGTGTTCACCACGAACTGCCCGCTGGGCTGCTGGCCCTCGGGGATGGTGATGGTGGCCTTGCTCCCGAAGCCCCCGCCGGACAGCGTCGGCATCGGCGAGGCCTCGTTCACCGGGGTGGGCACGGTGGGCGCGGCGGTCGGCGACGCCGTGGGCGTGGCCTCGCCGGCGGGTTTGGTGGAGCTGCTGCAGGCCACCGCCAGCAGCAGGGGCAGGGTGAGAAGCAACCCGGCGGTGCGGCGCACGGCGTTCCTAACTGTCGGTCAAAGTCGGCTCTCCGGACTCCGGCTCCGGACTCGACGGACAGCGTATGCGCAGACGGTGCCCGGTCCCGGTAGGCACCACCGGGACCGGACACCGTGAAGATCACACCGACGGGGGACCCGGCCCGTGCGCCGCTCCCCCGCCCGCGCGCCGGTCACATGCCGGCGATCAGCTTCTCCACCCGCTCGTCGACGGACCGGAACGGGTCCTTGCACAGCACGGTGCGCTGGGCCTGGTCGTTCAGCTTGAGGTGCACCCAGTCGACGGTGAAGTCACGGCGCTGCTCCTGCGCCCGGCGGATGAAGTCCCCGCGCAGCCGGGCCCGGGTGGTCTGCGGCGGGATCGACTTGGCCTCGAAGGTCTTGAGGTCGGTGGTCACCCGAAGCGCCTGGTTCTTGGCCTGGAGCAGGTAGAACAGGCCGCGGCGGCGGTGGATGTCGTGGTAGGCGAGGTCGATCTGGGCGACCCGGGGGTTGCTCATGCTCATCTGGTGCTTCTCGCGGTAGCGCTCGATGAGCTTGTACTTCATGATCCAGTCGATCTCGGTGGCGACCCCGTCGAGGCGCTCGGTCTTGACCGCCTCCAGGGTGCGGCCCCACAGGTCGAGGACCCGGGCGATGGTGCCGGTGTTGATGCCCTTGCGGTCGGCGAACTCCAGGGCCTTGGTGTAGTACTCCTCCTGGATGTCGAGCGCGCTGGCCTCCCGGCCGTTGGCGAGCCGGACCTGGTGGGTGCCGGTGAGGTCGTGGCTGACCTCGCGGATCGCCCGGATCGGGTTCTCCAGGGTGAGGTCGCGCATCACCACGCCGGCCTCGATGAGCCGCAGCACCAGGTCGGTGGAGCCCACCTTGAGCAGGGTGGTGGTCTCCGACATGTTGGAGTCGCCGACGATGACGTGCAGCCGGCGGTAGCGCTCGGCGTCGGCGTGCGGCTCGTCGCGGGTGTTGATGATCGGCCGGGAGCGGGTGGTCGCCGAGCTGACGCCCTCCCAGATGTGCTCGGCGCGCTGGCTGACGCAGTAGACCGCGCCGCGCGGGGTCTGCAGCACCTTGCCGGCCCCGCAGATCAGCTGCCGGGTGACCAGGAACGGGATGAGCACGTCGGCCAGCCGGGAGAACTCGCCGTGCCGGGCCACCAGGTAGTTCTCGTGGCAGCCGTAGGAGTTGCCGGCGGAGTCGGTGTTGTTCTTGAAGAGGTAGACGTCCCCGGCGATGCCCTCCTCGTGCAGCCGGCGCTCGGCGTCGACCAGCAGGCCTTCGAGGATGCGTTCGCCCGCCTTGTCGTGCGTCACCAGCTCGACGACGTCGTCGCACTCGGGGGTGGCGTACTCGGGGTGGGAGCCCACGTCGAGGTACAGGCGGGCGCCGTTGCGCAGGAAGACGTTGCTGCTGCGGCCCCAGGAGACCACGCGGCGGAAGAGGTAGCGGGCGACCTCGTCCGGGGACAGCCTGCGCTGCCCGCGGAACGTGCAGGTGACGCCGTACTCGTTCTCCAGCCCGAAAATTCGGCGGTCCATGGGCCATCCCTTCTCTGGTGGGAGCTGTCCGAAACCGCCTCCGCGAAAGCCCGTCCGGCCGCCGCAGGGGCACCGGGGTCCCGTCCGGCCGCCGTCGCCGGCCGCCGTCCGGGACCCCGTGGGGCACTACTGGTCGGAGTCGCCGGGCGGGGTGGCCGCCGGCTCCTCCGTCCCGTTCGTTCCGTTCGAGCCGCTCGTGCCGTTCGAGCCGCCCGTGTCGTCGGAGTCGTCCGACTCGGCGGACTCGTCGCCGTCGAGCAGCCGGGCGAGCTGACCGCCCAGGATCCGCTTGAACTTGCGCTGCTGGAAGCGCTGGCGGTCCAGGACCGCCACCTCCAGCTGGTCGGGGGTGAGGGTGCGCGGGCTGCCGCCGTTGGGGTCGCGGGCGAGCGAGTCCACGGCGAGCTTGACCGCCTCGGTGAGCGAGAGGCCCGCGCGGTGCCGCTGGCCGAGGTAGTTGCCGATCGAGTCGGCGTTGCCGCCGACCACCACGTAGTTCTTCTCGTCGACGACCGAGCCGTCCGGGGTGAGCCGGTAGATCTGGTCGTCGTCGCCGGTGCGGCCGACCTCGGCGACGATCAGCTCGACCTCGTAGGGCTTCTCGCCGACCGAGGAGAAGATGGTGCCGAGCGTCTGGGCGTAGACGTTGGCCAGGCCCCGGGCGGTGACGTCGGCCCGGTCGTAGGTGTAACCGCGCAGGTCGGCGTAGCGGACGCCGCCGATGCGCAGGTTCTCGAACTCGTTGTACCGGCCGACCGCCGCGAAGGCGATCTTGTCGTAGATCTCGGACACCTTGTGCAGCGCCCGGGAGGTGTTCTCGGCGACGAAGACGACGCCGTCGGCGTAGGTGAGCACGACCACGCTGCGACCGCGCGCGATGCCCTTGCGGGCGTACTCCGCGCGGTCCGCCATGGCCTGCTGGGGGGAGACGTAGAACGGTGTCGACACCGGCGGCCCCTTCCTTCCTCAGTTGATGGCTAGAGCAGCGGGGCCTGCGGCCCGTTGGGGTGGGCCAGGCGCTGGTCGGTGATGGAGACGGCGATCTCGGCGACCTCGGCCTCGGTGAGCCGGCGGAAGCCGTCCTCGGTGATCAGCGAGACGATCGGGAAGATCTTGCGGGCGAGGTCGGGGCCGCCGGTGGCGGAGTCGTCGTCGGCCGCGTCGTAGAGGGCCTGGACGACCATGGTGGCGGCCTGCTGGCCGCTCAGGTCGTCGCGGTGGAGCTTCTTCATCGAGCCGCGGGCGAAGACCGAGCCGGAACCGGTGGCGGCGAAGCCGCGCTCCTCGGAGCGGCCGCCGGTGACGTCGTAGGTGAAGATCCGGCCGCGACCGAGGTCGAGGTCGTAGCCGGCGAACATCGGGACCACCGCGAGGCCCTGCATCGCCATGCCGAGGTTGCCCCGGATCATGGTGGTGAGCCGGTTGGCCTTGCCCTCCAGGGAGAGCACGGTGCCCTCGATCTTCTCGTAGTGCTCCAGCTCCAGCTGGAACATCCGGACCATCTCGATCGCGAGGCCGGCGGTGCCGGCGACGCCGACCGCGCTGTACTCGTCGGCCGGGAAGACCTTCTCCATGTCCCGCTGGGCGATCACGTTGCCCATGGTCGCGCGGCGGTCGCCGGCCAGGACCACGCCGCCGTCGAAGACCGCGGCCACGATGGTCGTGCCGTGCGGGGCCTCGATGACGCCCTCGGGCAGGCGGCGCCGGCCGGGGATCAGCTCGGGGCGGTGGGCCTCCAGGAAGTCGAGGAACGACGAGGACCCCGGGGTCAGGAAGGCAGCCGGTAGACGCCCGGTGCCACGAGTGTTGGCTTCCACACGATTCCTTCCAGGTAGTTTGAAGCGCGCGCTGCCCGCACCCTACCGGCCGAACGATCACTGTCCAGCACGGCGGAGGGCCGGACCGGGCGGACGGACGGCTCCCGCCGCCCGTCCGCCGTCATCGGTCGCAACCGCGAATTCCCGGAATGCCGCCGGGCGACCGCCCGGATTGCGACCGGGATTACTGTCCGCCCTTTTGCACGAACTGCCGCACGAAATCCTCGGCGTTCGATTCCAGGACCTCGTCGATTTCGTCCAGAACCGCGTCGACGTCGTCGCTCAGCTTTTCCTGGCGTTCCTTGAGGTCGTCCGAATTCTGCGCTTCCGCGGCCTGCTCCTCGACCTCCTCGGAGGAGCGGTTCGCCCGCTGCTGGCCGCCGCCGGTGTCCTTGCTCGCCATTTACCTCACCCCGCTCGATGCTCGATCGTCTGGCACGGTTTGGTCGTTGCTTGCCGCATCGACCCTATACACAAGGTGCGGCAACCCGCTTCCGGTTTGCCGGTGGCGCTTCCTGTCCAACGCCCGCCGTCCCCCCGGATGATTCCCCTTTGTCCGGCGTTCACCCGTGGTGATCGGAAAGTTACCGGGCTACCCGCCGGAGAGCACCCGGAGCAGGTCCTCCGCGGTGCGGCAGCGGTCCAGCAGTTCCTTGACGTGGTTCCGGGTGCCGCGCAGCGGCTCCAGGGTGGGCACCCGCTGGAGCGAGTCCCGGCCCGGCAGGTCGAAGATCACCGAGTCCCAGGAGGCCGCCGCGACGTGCTCCGCGTACTGCTCCAGGCAGCGCCCGCGGAAGTACGCCCGGGTGTCCTCCGGGGGCTTGGCGACGGCCCTGACGACCTCCTCCTCGGTCACCAGCCGGTCGAAGCGTCCACGGGCCACCAGGCGGTTGTAGAGGCCCTTCTCGGGCCGTACGTCGCTGTACTGGAGGTCGACCAGCTGCAGCCGCGGGTTGTCCCACTCCAGGGCGTCCCGGCTGCGGTAGCCCTCCAGGATCTCCCGCTTGGCGATCCAGTCCAGCTGGCGGGAGAGCGACATCGGATCGCGCTCCAGACGGCCCAGCACGTCCTCCCAGCGGGCCAGCACGTCCACGGTCTGCTCGTCGGCGTCGGTGCCGAAGCGGTCCTCGACGTACTTGCGGGCCAGCTCGAAGTACTCCAGCTGGAGCTGGACGGCGGTGAGCCGGCGGCCGCTGCGCAGCGTGACCAGGTGCTTCAGGGTGGGGTCGTGGGAGATCCGGTGCAGGGTGCGCACCGGCTGGTCGACGGCCAGGTCGGAGGTGATGAAGGCGTCCTCGATCATGGCGAGGACCAGCGAGGTGGTGCCGAGCTTGAGGTAGGTGGAGATCTCGGAGAGGTTGGCGTCCCCGATGATCACGTGCAGCCGGCGGTACTTCTCGGCGTCGGCGTGCGGTTCGTCCCGGGTGTTGATGATCGGCCGTTTGAGGGTGGTCTCCAGACCGACCTCGACCTCGAAGAAGTCGGCGCGCTGGCTGATCTGGAAGCCGTGCGCGGAGCCGTCCTGCCCGATGCCGACCCGGCCGGCCCCGGTGACCACCTGGCGGGAGACGAAGAACGGGGTGAGGTGGCGGACGATGTCGGCGAACGGGGTCGCCCGCTTCATCAGGTAGTTCTCGTGGGTGCCGTAGGAGGCGCCCTTGTTGTCGGTGTTGTTCTTGTACAGGTGGATGTTCTGCCCGTTGGGCAGCTCCAGCGCGCGCTGTGCGGCGGCCGCCATGATCCGTTCGCCGGCCTTGTCCCAGAGCACGGCGTCGCGCGGGTTGGTCACCTCGGGCGAGCTGTACTCGGGGTGCGCGTGGTCCACGTAGAACCGCGCGCCGTTGGTGAGGATGACGTTGGCGAGGCCGATGTCCTCGTCGGTCAGCTGGCTGGCGTCGGCGACGTCCCGCGCGAGGTCGAAGCCACGGGCGTCGCGCAGCGGATTCTCCTCCTCGAAGTCCCAGCGGGCCCGCCGTGCCCGGTGCATCGCCGCCGCGTACGCGTTGACGATCTGGGACGAGGTGAGCATGGCGTTGGCGTTGGGGTGCCCGGGCACGGAGATCCCGTACTCGGTCTCGATGCCCATCACGCGCCGTACGGTCATGCGGCCCTCCTTGCCCGGTGGGCCGCCCCCGGCGGGCGGTCCACGCTGACGTACCGCTGAACAACACCGACGCCGGCCGTCTGCCCGCGAACGGTGGGTCGAGCCTAGAACGCCGTACCGACCGGCGGGCCCCGAGACGCGCCGTCCGGCTGCGGGGCCGCGAGGCGCCACAGCCGGACGGTGTGCGTGCGTTCCGGGAGGCCCGGAGCGGGTCGGTTACAGGTACTGCCCGGTGTTGGCGACAGTGTCGATGGAGCGGCCGGACTCGGCGCCCTGCTTCCCCGTGACCAGGGTGCGGATGAAGACGATCCGCTCGCCCTTCTTGCCGGAGATCCGGGCCCAGTCGTCCGGGTTGGTGGTGTTCGGCAGGTCCTCGTTCTCCTTGAACTCGTCCACGCAGGCGTTGAGCAGGTGGGAGACCCGCAGGCCGCGCTGGCCGTGGTCGAGGTAGTCCTTGATGGCCATCTTCTTGGCCCGGTCGACGATGTTCTGGATCATCGCGCCGGAGTTGAAGTCCTTGAAGTACAGGACCTCCTTGTCACCGTTGGCGTAGGTGACCTCCAGGAAGCGGTTCTCCTCGGTCTCGGAGTACATCCGCTCCACCACCGACTGGATCATCGCGGCCACCGTGGCCTCGACGGAGCCGTCGTGCTCCTTGACGTCGTCCGGGTGGAAGGGCAGCGAGTCCTTGAGGTACTTGGAGAAGATGTCCTTGGCCGCCTCGGCGTCCGGGCGCTCGATCTTGATCTTGACGTCCAGGCGGCCGGGCCGCAGGATCGCCGGGTCGATCATGTCCTCGCGGTTCGAGGCGCCGATGACGATGACGTTCTCCAGGCCCTCCACGCCGTCGATCTCGGCGAGCAGCTGGGGGACGATGGTGTTCTCGACGTCCGAGCTGACGCCCGAGCCGCGGGTGCGGAAGAGCGACTCCATCTCGTCGAAGAAGACGATCACGGGGGTGCCCTCGCCGGCCTTCTCCCGGGCCCGCTGGAAGACCAGGCGGATCTGCCGCTCGGTCTCGCCGACGTACTTGTTGAGCAGCTCCGGGCCCTTGATGTTGAGGAAGTAGCTCTTCCCCTGGGGCCGGCCGGTGACCTCGGCGACCTTCTTGGCCAGCGAGTTCGCCACGGCCTTGGCGATCAGCGTCTTGCCGCAGCCGGGCGGGCCGTAGAGCAGCACGCCCTTGGGCGGACGCAGCTCGTACTCCTTGAAGAGCTCGGCGTGCAGGTAGGGCAGTTCGACCGCGTCGCGGATCAGCTCGATCTGGTTGGCCAGGCCACCGATCTGGCGGTAGTCGATGTCCGGGACCTCTTCGAGGACCAGCTCCTCGACCTCGGCCTTCGGCACGACCTCGTACACGTAGCCGGAACGCGGTTCCAGCAACAGGGCGTCCCCCGCCCGGAGGGTGATCTCGCGCAGCGGTTCGGCGAGGCGGACCACCCGCTCCTCGTCGGTGTGGCCGACGACCAGGGCCCGCTCGCCGTCCTCCAGGACCTCCTTGAGGGTGACGAGGTCGCCGATGCGCTCGAAGGCCATCGCGTCCACGATGTTGAGGGCCTCGTTGAGCATCACCTCCTGGCCGCGCCGCAGCTCGTCGAGGTCGACGTTGGGGCTGACGTTCACGCGGAGCTTGCGGCCCCCGGTGAAGATGTCGGCGGTGCCGTCCTCGTTGGAGCTGAGGAAGACGCCGAATCCGGCCGGGGGCTGTGCCAGCCGGTCCACTTCCTCCTTGAGGGCCACGATCTGGTCGCGGGCCTCACGCAGGGTGGAGGCGAGCCGTTCGTTCTGGGCGGTCACGCCGGCCAGGTTGGTCTGGAGCTCGACGATCCGCTCTTCGAGGATCCTCGAATTGCGCGGCGAGTCGGCGAGCTTGCGGCGCAGCACGGCGATTTCCTGCTCAAGGTACGAGACCTGAGCGGCCTCGTCGGAACCACGAGCGGGCCTGCCGGTGCTGCGGTTGTAGTCGTCATCGTGGGCTGCCACGGTCCTCACCTCCTCCGGGGAGCTGGACGCTTCCAGACCCTACCTGGGACCAGGGGTCCGTAAACCCCTAGATCAAGAAAGATGGAACGGGCGTGTCCGATCTTCGCCCTCGCGTGCTTCCCCTCTGCTAGGGGGATACCCACCGCGCACCGGCCAAAGCGGACCAGATGTATCGTCGATCGAGTCGATATCCGATCGCGACCGACGCACGGGGTCCGATCGTTGTACGAATGGCGGGAATGCCTCAGCACGGGGCGTCCCGGGACAGAAACGGCGGACAATCATCATGTCGGTGAGCGAGTCGACGGCGGCTGCGGAGCCGCTGGAGGTGTGGATCGACCAGGATCTGTGCACCGGCGACGGAATCTGCGCGCAGTACGCGCCGGAGGTCTTCGAGCTGGACATCGACGGCCTCGCCTATGTGAAGGGCGAGGACGACGAGTTGCGCCAGCAGCCCGGCGAGACGGTGCCGGTTCCGCTGACGCTGCTTCAGGACGTGGTGGACTCGGTGAAGGACTGCCCGGGCGACTGCATCCACGTCCGCCGGGCCGCGGACGGCGTCGAGGTGTACGGACCTGACGCCGAGTAAGGCACCTGGAGGCGAGCGGGCGAGGCACCGGGTTCGAGCGCCCGGAGGCGAGCGGGCGAGTTACGTGAGGCTGAGCGGGGCGGCGGTCTGGGTGCGGTCCCAGCCGCCGCCCTCGCGCGTCCAGGTGAGGTCGACGGAGATGTCGGGCGCGAACCGCGGCACGTCGTCGCCGGAGTAGCCCCGCGCGTGGGCGGTGATGGCGCCGTCGGAGCGCAGCGCCAGGCGGCTGACGGTGAGGTTCTCGCGCTCGGAGACCAGGGTGGCCAGCACGGCGGGGCGCCCGTCGGTGCCGGGGCCGAGCAGGTAGACGGCGTCGGGCGGGGTGCCGTTCTCGGCGGCGCAGTGCGCGGCGGCGACGGTGCCGGGGCGGCCGTCGCCGAGGTCGGCGGCGAAGCTGACCGTCACGGCCACCGGGAACGGCCCGCAGTCGAGCGGGAGTTCGGCCTTCGCCGGGTCGGGGGCGGCGGCCGCGGGGAGGGCCTTGGGGGTGGGCCGCGCGGGCCCGGGGGTGCCGCTCGCGGGGCCGGCGGTGAGCGCGGCGGCCACCACGGCGGCGCAGCCGGCCACCGTCACGGCCCAGTGCCAGGGGGCGGTGCGCCCCGTACCGCTCTGCCGTCCAGCCGTCGTGCCGACCGCGGTCTCCACCAGGCGTCCCCTCCAGTGGTCTGTGTGAGCGAGCATCGTCCCACACCACGGGGACCGTGCGGTGGCGGGGTGCGCGGGTACGCGGAAGGGGTGGTACGGCGGTGCCGCACCACCCCTCCGGAAGGTGTCTCAGCCGAGGTCGACCTGGTCCGCGGCGCGGGTGGCGGCCCGGGCGGCCGCGCGCTCCTGCAGGGTCGGCTCGGGCGTCCCGTTGTCGTAGTCCTCGCCGTAGGCGCCCTTGGCCGGGCGGCGGCGGCGCAGCGGCGGCTCGACGCCGTCGGCGAGCCGGCGGGAGGTGAGCAGGAAGCCGGTGTGGCCGATCATCCGGTGGTCCGGGCGGACCGCGAGGCCCTCCAGGTGCCAGGTGCGGACCATGGTCTCCCAGGCCTGCGGCTCGGTGAAGGTGCCGTGCTCGCGCAGCGCCTCGACGGTCTTGGACATCTGCGTGGTGGTGGCCACGTAGCAGCAGATGAGGCCGCCGGGCACGAGCGCCTTGGAGGCGACGTCCAGGCACTCCCAGGGGGCGAGCATGTCGAGGATGACGCGGTCGACGTCGGTCTCGACCAGGTTGTCCTGGAGGTCGCCGACGGTGAGCTTCCACGCCGGGTGCGGCCCGCCGAAGTAGCGCTCGACGTTGCCCTTGGCGATGTCGGCGAAGTCCTGGCGGCGCTCGTAGGAGGCGAGCGTGCCGGTGTCGCCGACGGCGCGCAGCAGGTAGGTGGAGAGCGCGCCGGAGCCGACGCCGGCCTCGACCACGCGGGCGCCGGCGAAGATGTCGGCCATGGCCAGGATCTGCCCCGCGTCCTTGGGGTAGATCACGGCCGCGCCACGCGGCATGGACAGGACGTAGTCGGGGAGCAGGGGGCGCAGCGCGAGGTACGGGACGTTCCCCGTGGTGCGCACGACCGTGCCCTCGGGGGCGCCGATCAGCTCGTCGTGGGGGAACGCACCCTTGTGGGTGTGGAACTGGTTCCCGGCCTGGAGCGTGAACGTGTAGTGGCGGCCCTTGGGGTCGGTCAGCTGGACCTGGTCCCCGACCTGGAAGGGCCCTCGTCGGCGGGCGGCACCGGTCGGTTCGGACATGCGGACAATCCTAAGGGAAGCGGACCGTCCGGCTTACCAGGTGATCCTTTCAGCGCCCGGCGACGGCGGCGGTCAGCCGCTGTTCGATGTCGGTGAGCGAGGCGACCCCGTACGTGCGGCCGTCCTCCTCGACGACCAGGTACTCGCCGGCGGGGGTGGCCCGCACGGCGCGCAGCAGGTCCTCGCCGGCCAGGTCGGCGGAGAGCCGCAGCCCGGGTTCGAGGTCGCGGGCGAGCGGACCGACGGCGACCCAGGGGCGGCGGTGCTCGGGGACGGAGCGGACGGCGGACTCCCGGACGATGGCGATCGGCTCGCCCCGGCCGTCCACCACGACGACGGCGCCGGCCTGCGCCTCGTGGGCGCGCCGCATGGCCTCGCCTAGCGGGGTGTCGGCGGTGACCTCGACGGCCCGGCGGGCGAGGTCGCGCAGCCGCAGGCCGGGCAGCACCTCCTTGAGCCGGGCGTTGCGCAGCGCGCCGGTGGCGCCGTTCCAGATGATCGCGGCGAGCACGGCGGCGAGCACCGCGTCGACCAGGGTGTCGGTGCGGCTGCGGTCGAGGGCGCGGGCGGAGCTGATCAGCGGCAGGCCGACCAGGACGGCGACGGCCAGCGCCCGCCCGGCCCAGGCGGCGGCGACGGTGCCGGCCATCGGCCGGCCGGTGGCGGCCCAGACGACGGCGCGCAGCATCCGGCCGCCGTCCAGCGGCAGACCGGGCAGCAGGTTGAAGGCGGCGACCACGAGGTTGGAGACCATCAGGCCGGTGAGCAGCACCCCGGGGACGGTGGAGAGCTCGACGGCCTGCAGCGCGAGGTAGAAGACCCCGCCGAGGACGAGCGAGAGCAGCGGGCCGACGAAGGCCAGCCAGAACTCGCGCCAGGGACGTTCGGCCTCCTTCTCGATCTCCGAGACGCCGCCGAAGAACTGGAGCTGGATGCGGCGCACCCCGAGTTTGTAGCGCAGCGCGACCAGGGTGTGGGCCAGCTCGTGGACCAGCACCGAGCCGTAGAAGGCGACCGCGAAGGAGAACGCGACCAGGTAGCGGGCGGCGCCGAGCTCGGGCAGCACCCGGTCGAGCTGGCCGCCGAAGACCCAGGTGATGAGGGCCGCGATGATGAACCAGGACGGGGTGACGTAGATCGGCACGCCGAAGGGCCGGCCCATCAGGATGCCGCCCCGGGGCTCCGGCTCGCGGGGCGGTGCGGGCCGGGTGCCGCCGCCGTGCGGTGGCTGGTCGGAGGTCTGTCGCCCCCTGGAGTCGCTCACCGTGTTCCCTTCGTCGGTCGCCCCCGGCGTGCGCCGCGCGCCGGTGCGCCCACGCTACGTGATCGGGGCGGGTGGTCGGCGCCCGCCCCTCGCCTTCCCACTGCCTTCATACCCAGTGGCGGCCGCTTTGCGGCAGCACCGTGGCAGCGGGATGACAGCGCGGGGCAATAGGGTCTGGGGTATGCAGCAGACCGAGACCAGTGGCCCCGCCGTGGCCGGACCCCGTCCCGCGGCGGCCCCGACCGGGCTGTCCCCGTCGCGCGCGGGCGACTTCCTCACCTGCCCGCTGCTGTACCGGCTGCGGGTGATCGACCGGCTGCCGGAGCCGCCGAGCCCGGCGGCCACCCGGGGCACCCTGGTGCACGCGGTGCTGGAGCGGCTGTTCGACTCCCCGGCGGCCGACCGGACGCCGGAGCGGGCGCTGGGGCTGCTGCGCCCGCAGTGGGAGCGGCTGCTGGGCGAGCGCCCGGAGCTGGCCGGGCTGTTCCCGGAGGACCCGGACGGCGCGGCGCTGACCCGCTGGCTGGCGGACGCGGAGAAGCTGGTCGGCCAGTGGTTCCGGCTGGAGGACCCGACCCGGCTGCACCCGGTGGAGCGCGAGCTCTACGTGGAGACGGCGCTGGAGTCGGGGCTGCTGCTGCGCGGTTACATCGACCGGGTGGACGTCGCGCCGACCGGTGAGGTCCGGCTGGTGGACTACAAGACCGGCCGGGCGCCCTCGCGGGATTTCGAGGGCAAGGCGATGTTCCAGATGAAGTTCTACGCGCTGGTGGTCTGGCGCTGGAAGGGCGTGATCCCCAAGCGGCTGCAGCTGGTCTACCTGGGCGGCGGCGGGGACGTGGTCAGCTACGACCCGGACGAGGCGGACCTGCTCGCGGTGGAGCGCAAGCTGCTGGCGCTGTGGGAGCGGATCGGTCTGGCGGTCGCGACCGGCGACTTCCCGGCGACCCGCAACCGGCTCTGCGACTGGTGCGACCACCAGGCCAGCTGCCCGGAGTTCGGCGGCACGCCCCCGCCGTACCCGCTGCCACTGGCGCGTACGTCCGACGAGGGCGATCCCACGGGGGATCCCATGAGCGAGGAGTCCTAGGTGACGATCCGAGTGCTGCTGGTCGACGACCAGCCGCTGCTGCGCACCGGTTTCCGGATGATCCTGGAGGCCGAGTCCGACCTGGTGGTGGTCGGTGAGGCCGGCGACGGCCAGCAGGCGCTGGACCAGGTGCGGGCGCTGCAGCCCGATGTGGTGCTGATGGACATCCGGATGCCGCGGATGGACGGCGTGGAGGCGACCCGCCGGATCGCCGGGCCGGGGCGGGACGGTCCGGCGAAGGTGCTGGTGCTGACCACCTTCGACCTGGACGAGTACGTGGTGGAGGCGCTGCGCGCGGGGGCGAGCGGCTTCCTGCTGAAGGACGTGCCGGCCGAGGAGCTGGTGCAGGCGATCCGGGTGGTGGCGGACGGCGCGGCGATGCTGGCGCCGTCGATCACCCGGCGACTGCTGGACATGTACGCCACCAAGCTGCCGTCGGGCGAGGAGGCGCCGCCGCAGGCGCTGAACGCGCTGACCGAGCGAGAGCTGGAGGTGCTGAAGCTGGTGGCGCGCGGGCTGTCGAACGCGGAGATCGCGGCGGAGCTGTTCGTCAGCGAGACGACGGTGAAGACGCACGTCGGCCATGTGCTGACCAAGCTGCAGCTGCGCGACCGGGTGCAGGCGGCGGTGTACGCCTACGAGAGCGGCCTGGTGCGCCCGGGCACGCTGTAGGCGGCGCCGGAACGGACGGC
>NZ_BAAAKJ010000002.1:1411-9420 GCF_039527695.1 Kitasatospora putterlickiae | reverse complement strand
CCCGCAGCGCGGAGCAGAGCACGTCCAGCGGCAGCGGCCGGGCGGTGCGGGCGGGCCGCCGTGTCGCGCCGTGGGCGGTGGGGGCTACTTGCCGCTGCGGCCGATCTCCCAGAACCGGAAGAAGCCGGTGGTGTCGACGGTGGACTCCACGCCGGTGATGTTGGAGCGGGAGGTGAAGAACGCCTTGTTCTGGAACAGCGGGATGAGCGGGGCGTTGGTGGCGACGATGTTCTGGATCTGGGCGTAGCTGCCGCCGGCGGCGGCGCGGTCGGTCTGCTTGAGGGTGTCGGGCACCAGCTTCTGGCTGATCTGCGGGTCGTCCCAGCCGTGGTGGTACGAGCCGCCCTCGACGATCAGCGGGGCGACGTAGTTGTCCGGGTCCGGGTAGTCCGCGAACCAGCCGATCGTGTACAGCTGGTACTTGCCCTCGTTCCAGCCCTTCTTGTAGGTGTCCCAGTCGGGCTCCTGCTGGACGGTGATCTGGAACAGACCGCCGGCCTCCAGCTGCTTCTTCAGGGTCTCGGCCTCGGCGGCCTCGGCGCGCGAGCGCGACCAGGTCAGGGTGAGCTTGACCGGGGTCTGCACCTTGGCGGTGGTGAGGATCGCCTTGGCCTTGGCGACGTCCTGGTCGCCGTAGCGGTCGAAGAAGGCGGTGGTGTGGCCGGTGACGCCGGCCGGGACCATCGAGTACAGCGGCTGGACGGTGCGCGCGAAGACGTCACGGGCCAGCGCCTTGCGGTCGACCAGCTGGGCGGCGGCCTGGCGGACGGCGACGTTGCCGGCGGTGGCGTCCTTGGTGTTGAAGACCAGGTAGCGGGTGTCGTTGCTGTCGCCCTCGACGACGCGCAGGTCGGTCCTGCCGCCCTGCTGGTCGGTGAGGATCTGGGCGGCGGTGTTCGGCTCCAGGCTGTTGTCGGCGAGGTCGACCTCGCCGCTGTCCAGCGCGGCCTTGAGGTCGGCCGGCTTGTCGAAGTAGCGCAGCGTGAACTTCTTGTTCCGCAGCCTGGCCTCGCCGGTGTACTTGTCGTTCGGCGAGAGCACGACCTTCGCCGGGCCGCCCTTGGCCATCGCCTCGACCGAGTCGATCTTGTACGGGCCGGAGCCGATCTGCTTGTCGTTGGGCAGCGCCTTGTCGGCCGGGTAGACCTCCTGGTCGATGATGGCGCCGGCCGGGCCGGCCAGCTTGGCCGGGAGGGTGGCGTCGGGCTGGCCGAGGCGGAAGACCACCTCGGTGTCGTTGGGCGCCTCGACGGACTTGATGGAGGAGAGCAGGCCGGCCGGGCCGTTAGGGTCGTTGATCTTCAGGGTCCGCTGGACCGAGAAGACGACGTCGGCGGCGGTGAGCGCGTGGCCGTTGGAGAACTTCAGTCCGCTCTTGAGCGTGCAGCGGTACTCGGTGGCGTCGCCGGTGCCGAACGAGCAGGACTCGGCGGCGTCCGGGGTCGGCGCGCTGGAGGCGGCCGGGTAGCTGAGCAGCGACTGGAAGGTGTTGCGCATCAGCAGCCAGGAGCCGGCGTCGTAGGCGACGGCCGGGTCCAGCGAGTTGGTCAGCGCGGTGGTGCCCATGGTGATCGCCTTGTCGCCGTCCCCCTTGACGGCGTCGGTGACCGAGCCGCAGCCGGCCACCGAGGCGGCGACGATTCCGGCGCAGCCGAGCACGGCCAGTCGTTCAGCTGAAGTCTTCACGGGTCGCGTCCTTCTGGGGTGCGGTCCGGCTGCGACCGCGGGCACGACGGGGGTGCCCGTCAGCGGCGGTGCCTGGGCTCGGGGGTGGAACGAACCCGAGTAGCGTGCCATATCGAACACACACCCCCGGCACCCGCACAGGTGACGGTTGGGACACGGTGGCGGGGCCCTGGTCAGGCCTGTCCGAAGAGTTGTCAGGCAATGCCCGTTTTCTCCCGTGACGCTCCCCGGGACTCGCCGGTCAGGTCCGCTTAGCGGTCGCCGCCGCTACCCCGCAATGAGACGACAATCACACTCGCGAGGCGACCAGGGAGCGCAGCAGCTCCAGGTCGACCTGCTCCAGCGAGGAGAGCACCAGCCGCCCCGGCGCCGGCTCGATCGGCGCCACCGAGGGCACCGCGATCACCGGGCAGCCGGCCGCCTCGGCGGCCCGCACCCCGGTCGGCGCGTCCTCCACCACCACGCAGCGGGCCGGGTCGGCGCCCAGTCGGCGGGCCGCCTCCAGGTACGGGTCCGGGTGCGGCTTGGTGCGCGGCACCTCGTCCCCGGCGACCGAGAACGCGAAGTTCTCGGCGCCCAGCGAGCGCAGCACGATGTCGATGATGTGCCGGTGCGAGGCGGACACCAGCGCGGCCGGCACGCCGTGCGCGGCCAGCGTGTTGAGCAGCCGCTCGGCGCCCGGCATCAGCGGCACCCCGCCGCCCAGCAGGTCGACGAAGCGCTGGTTGATCAGCACGGTCAGGTCGGCCGGCGACAGGTCCACGCCGGTGCTGCTCAGCAGGTGGTCGATCACCCGGGTCATCGGGCCGCCGACCACGTGGGCGCGGTCCTCGGCGCTCAGCCGGTGGCCCAGGTCGGCGAAGAGGGTGACCTCCGCCTGCCACCAGTAGTCCTCGGTGTCGACCAGCGTCCCGTCCATGTCCAGCAGCACCGCCTGGAGGCCCCGGTCGTCTCCGCCGAGGAGCTGGGTGGCGGTGGAGATGGTGGTCATGGCGGGATCCTTCCGTCCGTGCCCGGATCGGCCCCGGGGATGGCACGGGCCGGCCCGCTGGTGAGCGGACCGGCCCGTTCAGGATCATCCAGAATACGCCCGGGTCGCCCGGATCGGGCGAACGTTGCGCGACCCGGGTGTTACCGGGCGTTGAAGTACTTCGCCTCCGGGTGGTGGATCACGATCGCGTCGGTGGACTGCTCGGGGTGCAGCTGGAACTCCTCGGAGAGCACCACGCCGATCCGCTCCGGCTTCAGCAGCTCGGCGATCTTGGCGCGGTCCTCCAGCTCCGGGCAGGCCCCGTAGCCCAGCGAGAACCGGGCGCCGCGGTACTTGAGCGCGAACATGTCCTTGACGTCCTGCGGGTCCTCGTCGCCGAAGCCCAGCTCGTAGCGGACCCGGGCGTGCCAGAACTCGGCCAGCGCCTCGGCCAGCTGGACGGACAGGCCGTGCAGCTCCAGGTAGTCGCGGTAGGAGTTGTTCGCGAACAGCTCGTTGGCCGCCTCGGAGATCCGGTTGCCCATGGTGACCACCTGGAGGCCGAGCACGTCGCGCACCCCGGACTCCTCCGGGCGGAAGAAGTCCGCCAGGCAGAGCCGGCGGCCGCGGCGCTGGCGCGGGAAGGTGAAGCGGGTCCGCTCGGTGCCGTCCTCGTGGAAGACGATCAGGTCGTCGCCCTTGGAGTTGGCCGGGTAGAAGCCGTAGACCACGGCCGCCTCCAGCCAGCCCTCGGTCTGCAGCCGGTCCAGCCACATCCGCAGCCGCGGCCGGCCCTCGGTCTCCACCAGCTCCTCGTAGGACGGGCCCTCGCCGTTGCGGGCCGCCTTCAGGCCCCACTGGCCCTTGAACAGGGCGTCCTCGTCCAGCCAGGAGGCGTAGTCGGCGAACGGCACGCCCTTGACGATCCGGTCGCCCCAGAACGGCGGCTCGGGCACCCGGTTGTCCACCGCCACGTCGGAGCGGATCTGGCCGAGGTTGACCTCCTCGACCTCCTCGACCTCCACCCGGGCGTGCCGGCGCTGCTTGAGCTCCGGCAGGACGGCGCCGGGCACCCCGCGCTTGACCGCGACCAGCGCGTCCATCAGCCGCAGGCCCTCGAAGGCGTCCCGGGCGTAGCGGACCTCGCCCTCGTAGATCTCGTGCAGGTCCTGCTCGACGTAGGCGCGGGTCAGCGCGGCGCCGCCGAGGATCACCGGGTAGTCGGCCGCCAGCTTGCGCTGGTTCAGCTCCTCCAGGTTCTCCTTCATGATCACGGTGGACTTGACCAGCAGGCCGGACATCCCGATGACGTCCGCGTTGTGCTCCTGCGCGGCGTCCAGGATCGCCGAGACCGGCTGCTTGATGCCCAGGTTGACCACGGTGTAGCCGTTGTTGGACAGGATGATGTCGACCAGGTTCTTGCCGATGTCGTGGACGTCGCCCTTGACGGTGGCCAGCACGATGGTGCCCTTGCCCTCGTCGTCGGACTTCTCCATGTGCGGCTCCAGGTGGGCCACCGCGGTCTTCATGACCTCGGCCGACTGGAGCACGAACGGCAGCTGCATCTGGCCGGAGCCGAACAGCTCGCCGACCACCTTCATGCCGGCCAGCAGCGTGCCGTTGACGATCTCCAGGGCCGGGCGCTGGGTCAGCGCCTCGTCCAGGTCGGCCTCCAGGCCGTTGCGCTCGCCGTCGATGATCCGGCGCTGGAGGCGCTCCTCCAGCGGCAGCGCGGCCAGCTCCTCCGCCTTGGAGGCCTTGACCGAGGCCGAGGAGACGCCCTCGAACAGCTCCAGCAGGCGCTGCAGCGGGTCGTAGCCCTCCCGGCGGCGGTCGTAGACCAGGTCGAGCGCGGCCTCGCGCTGCTCCTCCGGGATCCGCGCGATCGGCAGGATCTTGGAGGCGTGCACGATCGCCGAGTCCAGGCCGGCCTCCACGCACTCGTGCAGGAAGACCGAGTTGAGGACGACCCGGGCGGCCGGGTTGAGGCCGAAGGAGATGTTGGACAGGCCCAGCGTGGTCTGCACCGCCGGGCGGCGGCGCTTCAGCTCGCGGATCGCCTCGATGGTCTCGACGCCGTCCCGGCGGGACTCCTCCTGGCCGGTGGCCAGGGTGAAGGTCAGGCAGTCGACCAGGATCGAGCCCTCGTCGATGCCGTAGTCCGCGGTGAGCTCGGCGATCAGCCGCTCGGCGATCTCCACCTTCGTGTCGGCGGTGCGGGCCTGGCCCTCCTCGTCGATGGTCAGCGCGATCAGGCCGGCGCCGTGCTCGCGGGCCAGCGAGGCGATCCGGCCGAAGCGCGACTCCGGGGCGTTGCCGTCCTCGTAGTTGACCGAGTTGAGCACCGCGCGGCCGCCGAGCGCCTCCAGGCCCGCCCGCAGCACCTCGGGCTCGGTGGAGTCCAGCACGATCGGCAGGGTCGAGGCGGTGGCCAGCCGGCCGGCGATCTCCTTCATGTCGGCGACGCCGTCGCGGCCGACGTAGTCCACGCACAGGTCCAGCAGGTGCGAGCCGTCGCGGATCTGGTCGCGGGCGATCTCCACGCAGGCCTGCCAGTCGCCGGCCAGCATCGACTCGCGGAACTTCTTCGAGCCGTTGGCGTTGGTGCGCTCGCCGATCGCCAGGTACGAGGTGTCCTGACGGAACGGCACCGACTGGTACAGCGAGGCGGCGGCCGGCTCCGGGCGCGGGTCGCGCGGCGCGACCGGGCGGCCCTGCACCCGCTCGACCACCTGGCGCAGGTGCTCGGGCGTGGTGCCGCAGCAGCCGCCGACCAGCGACAGGCCGTACTCGCGGGTGAAGACGTCGTGCGCGTCGGCCAGTTCGGCCGGGCTCAGCGGGTAGTGCGCGCCGTCCTTGCCCAGCACCGGCAGACCGGCGTTCGGCATGCAGGACAGGCCGATCCGGGCGTTCTTCGCCAGGTAGCGCAGGTGCTCGCTCATCTCGGCCGGGCCGGTGGCGCAGTTCAGGCCGATGTAGTCGACGCCCAGCGGCTCCAGGGCGGTCAGCGCGGCGCCGATCTCCGAGCCCAGCAGCATGGTGCCGGTGGTCTCCACGGTCACCTGGACCAGCACCGGCAGGTCCAGGCCCGCCTCGGCCAGCGCCTGCTTGGAGCCCAGGATCGCGGCCTTGGTCTGCAGCAGGTCCTGGCTGGTCTCCACCAGCAGGGCGTCCGCGCCACCCGCGATCAGGCCGGCCGCGTTGCGCCGGAAGCCCTCGCGCAGCGTCTCGTACGGGGCGTGGCCGAGGGTCGGCAGCTTGGTGCCGGGGCCGATCGAGCCGAGCACCCAGCGCTGCCGGCCGTCCTCGGCGGCGTGCGCGTCGGCGGCCTCGCGGGCCAGCCGGGCACCGGCCTCGGAGAGCTCGAAGACGCGCTCGGAGATCTCGTACTCGCCGAGCGCGGAGTGGTTGGCGCCGAAGGTGTTGGTCTCCACGCAGTCCACGCCCACCGCGAAGTAGGCGTCGTGCACCGAGCGGACGATGTCGGGCCGGGTCAGGTTGAGGACCTCGTTGCAGCCCTCCAGGTTCTGGAAGTCCTCCAGCGTGGGGTCCTGCGCCTGGAGCATGGTGCCCATCGCCCCATCGGCGACCACCACGCGGGTGGCGAGCGCCTCGCGCAGCGCGTTCGCGCGGCTCTGCTGGGGGACGGACGGGGTGGCTGCGGTGGCCATGGGGCTTCTCCCTGGGTGCGACGGCTGTCGGCTTTGCGAACCCGCTGAATCGGGGACGCACGTGGCCAGGGTATCGGGCCCCCGGCGGGAGGAGGCCACCTGTTCCGTATCCTGAGCGTTCGACCACGAGGGGGGAGTCGCGGGATGACCGCATTCCGGACGGGGATTCGAGACGCCGTGCGTGGGGCGTGGCGCTGGGCGGGGGCCCGGGCGAGGGCGCTGCGGACACGCTGGCGGGGCTGGTCGCGCTGGCGGAAGGCCCTGGTGGTGGCGGGTGTGGCGGTGGCCGTGGTGACCGTGCCGGTCGGCTCGGCGGCGCTCGCGCTGCGGCTGCAGTACGTCGGCGACCCCTCCCCCGAGGCCCGCAGCCGGGGCCGCGACGCGGTCTGGCTGGGCCACGCCTGGGTGGACGGCCGGAAGGGTGACGCCGACATCACCGCGCTCGCCCGGCGGCTGGCCGGCACCGGCATCCGCGACCTGTACGTGCACACCGGCCCCTTGGAGCACGACGGCTCGCTGCCGCCCACCGTGCATCCCCGCGCGCGCTGGTTCACCGAGGCCGCGCACCGGGCGCTGCCCGGGATCCGGGTGCAGAGCTGGCTGGGCGACGAGGTGAAGCCGGAGAAGGACGCCCTCGACCTGGAGGACGCCGCCACCCGCGAGCGGGTCACCGCCTCCGCCGGGCAGGTGCTGGACCTCGGCTTCGACGGCGTGCACTTCGACATGGAGCCGATCCGGCCCGGCTCGAAGGGCTGGCTCGCCCTGCTCGACGCGGTCCGCCCGGTCACGGCCGGCCGCGGCGCCGTGCTGTCGGTGGCCGCCCCGCAGATCGACCCGCTGCCGTACCAGCACAACGTCGGCATCGCGCTCACCGGCCACGGCAAGTGGTGGGACCAGGCGTACTTCGCGGCCACCGCGCGCCGGGTCGACCAGGTCGCGGTGATGACCTACGACTCCAGCATGCCGACCGAGGGCTTCTACGGCGCCTACAACGCCTACCAGACCGAACTCGCCCTGGAGGCCACCCCGGAGGACGTCGACCTGCTGATGGGCCTGCCGTTCTACTGGGAGGACGAGTGGGGCCACTGGGGGAGCGCCGAGACGGTGACCGCCGGGATCCGCGGCATCCGGCTGGGCCTGGGCCGGTACGACCTGCAGCGGCGCAACTTCGGCGTCGGGCTGTACGTGGACTTCGCCGCCACCGAGCAGAACTGGGCCGACTACCGGCGCGACTGGGTGCGGTGAGGGCTACCGCGCCATCCGGTGGGCGAGCGCGGCCAGGAAGCGGTGGACGGTGGCGCCCTCGCCGGTCACGTAGTGCGAGACGGCCCGGTAGAGCGGCTGGTAGACCTCGCCGCGTTCGGTGACGGTGAGGGCGCAGCCCGGGCCCGCCGGGGTCAGGGTGAACGTCCAGGTGCCGCCGTACGGCAGGTCGGGGTCGGCGATTCCGGTCACCAGGCGGTGCGGGGGATCGCTCTCGACCACCTCGTAGGTGGTGTGGCCGTGCCGCCCGTACTCGCGCCAGCGTGCCAGTCCGGCCGCCGTGGCGGGCAGCCGCTCGACCTGTGACACGTCGGGGCGCCAGGCCGGGAAGAGCTCGACATCGGTCAGCACGTCCCAGACCGCTCCGGGCGGCTGCGCCAGCTCCAGGCCGCCCCCGGTGACGTGCTCCGCCGGCAGCC
>NZ_BAAAKJ010000002.1:0-1404 GCF_039527695.1 Kitasatospora putterlickiae | reverse complement strand
GACGTGCTCCGCCGGCAGCCGCCGCCCCGCGGCCACCGCCGCGCCGAGCGCGGCCGCCACCAGCGCCGCCCCGGCCACCACCCACCGCCGTCCGCTCATCCGCCGGCTCCTCACACCCGTGCCGCCCGGCCCCGTCTCCCATCATCGCGCCGCCGCGGCGCCCCGGCGCGGCCGGGCGAGCGGCGGGCCCGCGGATAACCGGTGGATCGTGGCCGTCCCCTCCCCCACACTGTCCCGGTGGCCCGCCGGAACGGGGCTTCAAAGCCCGTAGGCTGGGCAGGTAGGGAACCATGGAGCGAGGCGTTCCATGGGTGACGAGAGGTTCGACCGTCGGCATCCGGCCCGCCGGCGCCCGGGCAGTCCCGGCCGGGCGGGGCGGAGGCGGCCGACCGGAGGGAGACGCTGGGTGATCGAGCTGGAAGATGTTCCCGAGTTGATCGACCCGGTGATGGTCTGCGCGTTCGAGGGGTGGAACGACGCGGGCGACGCCGCCTCCGCGGCTCTGGCGCATCTGGACGAGACCTGGGGCGGCAAGGTGTTCGCCGCGCTCGACGCGGAGGACTACTACGACTTCCAGGTCAACCGGCCGACCGTGTGGCTGGACGGCGGGGTGCGCCGGATCACCTGGCCGACCACCCGGCTCTCGGTGATCCGGGTGACCGAGCCGAAGACCCGGGACGTCGTGCTGGTGCGCGGCATCGAGCCGAGCATGCGCTGGCGCTCGTTCTGCAACGAGCTGCTGGGCTTCGCGCACGAGCTGGGCGTCGAGCTGGTGGTGATCCTGGGCGCGCTCCTCGGCGACACCCCGCACAGCCGCCCGGTGCCGGTCAGCGGCGTCACCTCGGACCCCGAGCTGGCCCGCCGGCTGGACCTGGAGGAGAGCCGCTACGAGGGCCCGACCGGGATCGTCGGGGTGCTCCAGGAGGCCTGCACGCACGCCGGGGTGCCGGCGGTGACGCTCTGGGCGGCGGTGCCGCACTACGTCGCGCAGCCGCCGAACCCCAAGGCCACCCTGGCGCTGATCAACAAGCTGGAGGACCTGCTGGACCTGCGGATCCCGCCGGGCGAGCTCGGCGAGGACGCCCGGGCCTGGCAGCTGGGCGTGGACCAGCTGGCCGCCGAGGACAGCGAGGTCGCCGAGTACGTGCAGCAGCTGGAGGAGGCGCAGGACACCGCGGAGCTGCCGGAGGCGTCGGGCGACGCGATCGCCCGCGAGTTCGAGCGCTACCTGCGGCGCCGGGAGAACGTCGGGCCGACCGGGGAGAAGCCGGTCGCCGGGCACGCCACCGCGGAGCGGCCCGCCGATCCGGAGCCGCCGTCCGCCCGGGAGAGCCAGGACGGCGCCGAGGAGGAGTGAGCCTCGCCGGCCGACGCGAACGGCGAAGGGGCGCCCGGGACCGCTTG
>NZ_BAAAKJ010000001.1:8781-13436 GCF_039527695.1 Kitasatospora putterlickiae | reverse complement strand
GGACGCCGCCCCGGCCGACGCCCGGCTCACCCTGGCCAAGCCCGGCACCCCGGTGACCGCCCCCGCCGCCAACGGCGACCTCGCCCCCGGCGCCGGGGCCGTCGCCACCGGCGCGCTCGCCCCCGGCTTCACCGTCACCCAGACCACCACCGTCACCGAGCAGCGCGGCCTTGGCCTGTCCGGGATCACCTGCACGCCGTCCGGCACCGGCTTCTGGTTCGCCGGAGCCTCCACCGCCGAGGGCCGCACCGACTACATCAGCCTGGTCAACACCGAGACCAGCGCCGCCGTGGTCGACCTCAAGCTCTACGGAGACAAGGGCCTGATCGAGAACGACGCCGCCCACGGCATCAGCATCGCCCCCGGCAGCTCCCAGTCGGTGCTGCTGTCCACCCTGAGCAAGGGTCAGGTCGCCGACCTCGCCGTGCAGGTGGTCGCCCGCACCGGCCGGATCGGCGCCGCCCTGCACGCCGCCGACGGCGGCAAGGGCGCCGACTGGGTGCCCGCCTCCGCCGACCCGGCGCCCGTCCAGGTGCTGCCCGGCCTGCCCGCCGACACCACGGCCGCCCGCCTGGTCGTCTGGGCCCCGCCGGAGGACGACGCCGACCTGAAGATCGAGCTCTCCGGCAAGAACGGCTGGTTCACCCCGGCCGGCAGCGAGTCCATCCACGTCAAGGCCGGCATGGTGGCCGCCGTCGACCTCGGCAAGGTGACCCGCGACGAGGTGGCCGGCCTGCGGCTGTCGCCCAGCGACGACAAGCACCCCACCCCGGTGGTGGCCGGCCTGCGGATCGACCGCGCCGCCGCCAACGGCAAGTCCGACGCCGCCTGGCTGGCCGGCACCGTGCCGGTCGGCGCCCGCGCCACCGTCGCCGACAACCGCGGCGGCGGAGCGTCCACGCTCTTCCTCACCTCCACCGGCGAGGCCGCCACCGTCCGGGTCACCTCCTCGGCCGGCACCGGCGGCGGCACCCCCGCCACCCAGGAGGTCCAGCTGCCGGCCGGCGGCACCGTCGCCCTCCCGGCGCCCGAGCCCGCCGGACTGAACGGCGCCTTCGCGCTCACCGTGGAGACCGTCACCGGCGGCCCGGTCGCCGCCGCCCGGATGCTCGCGATCCCCAGCAAGGACGTGCCGATGTTCACCATCCAGGCGCTGCGCGACGACCGCTCCAGCGTCAAGGTCCCGCACGCCGCCCAGGACCCGGGCGTGGTCCTGCGCTGACCGCGCGACGAACGGAGGAGGGGCCGGACCCGGCGATCGGGTACGGCCCCTCGGGCGTTCCGGGCCGGTCCGCGCCGGCCCGGCCCTCGTCTCAGTCCTCGTCGTAGCGCGGGTCGATGGCGTCGGGGGAGAGCCCCAGCAGCTCCGCCACCTGCTCGATCAGGATCTCGTGCACCAGCGCCGCGCGGTCCTCCCGCGACTTCGCCCGGATCTCCACCGGCCGCCGGTACACCACGATCTGGCTCTTGCGCCCCTGCCGCCCGGGCGAGACCCGGCCCAGCGGCACCCCGCCGTCCGGATCGGTGCCGTCCGACTCGTGCAGCGGCACCTCCTGGACGGCGAACTCCACCTCGATCAGCTGCGGCCAGCGCCGCTCCAGCCGTTCCACCGACTCGCGCACGTAGTCGTCGAACAACTCGGAGCGGGTGAGCGAGATCGGGACCTGCGGCGGCGCCAGCGGGCCGCGCAGACCCCGGCCGTGCCGGTCACGGTGCCGCGGGCGGCGTGAGGGGCCCGTTGATGACTGCGGTGCGGAGCTGTCCATATCACTGCCGAGAGTAGTCCTTGGACGCCAGGAAGTGGACCACCCCGGCAGCTGTTCGCCCGGGGCGAGCGGAGCACCCGGGCGGCGCGCGGGCGACGACACGGCACACCCTCCGGACAGGCGGTCTTCGCTCCCCGGCGGGGAGTGCTGTACCGTCCACCCTCGTGAGCTCTGTACGTCGTTGTTCGCGGACCGCGTGCGGCCGTCCGGCCGTCGCGACGCTGACGTACGTCTACGCGGACTCCACCGCCGTCCTCGGACCGCTCGCCACCTACGCCGAGCCGCACTGCTACGACCTGTGCGCCGAGCACGCCGAGCGCCTCACCGCCCCGCGCGGCTGGGAGGTGGTCCGGCTCCTCGCCGAGGCAGGGCCGCTGCGCCGCAGCAGCGACGACCTCGAAGCGCTCGCCAACGCCGTCCGCGAGGCCGCCCGCCCGCAGACCCCGCGTCAGGGCCGCGCCCCCGAGGGCGAGTCCACCGAGGCCGGCCGCCGCGGCCACCTCCGGGTGCTGCGCTCGCCCGACAACTGAGCCGCCGCCCGGCCCGCGCCCGCCCGCGTCCGGCTCCCGCCCCCGCACGAACCGTTCCGCCCGCCCGGGTACGCTGCCCCCCTGTACCGGGTGGCGCCCGCCGCCCCGCCCGGTCGTACCGAGACCACGGGCGATCAGCCCGCCGGCCAGGCCGCCGGCGCGTTCGCCGAACAGACACGGAACCAAGGTGGAGCCGCAGTGCGCGACCTCAAGCAGCTCGTGAAGGCGTACGACGTACGGGGCGTCGTCCCGGACCAGTGGGACGAGAACCTCGCCCGCGCCTTCGGCGCCGCGTTCGTGCAGGTCACCGGCGCGACCGCGATCGTGGTCGGCCACGACATGCGGCCCTCCTCCCCGTCGCTGACCCTGGCCTTCGCCGAGGGCGCGGCCGGCTACGGCGCCGACGTCGTGCGGATCGGCCTCTGCTCCACCGACCAGCTGTACTACGCCAGCGGCGCCTTCGACCTGCCCGGCGCGATGTTCACCGCCAGCCACAACCCGGCCGAGTACAACGGCATCAAGCTCTGCCGGGCCGGCGCCGCCCCGGTCGGCCAGGACACCGGCCTCGCCGAGATCCGCGAGCTGGTCGAGTCCTGGACCGCCGAGGACGACACCGTCACCGTCCCGGCGCGCGACGTCCGCCCGGGCACCCTCTCCGAGCGGGAGACCCTGCGCGGCTACGCCGACCACCTGCTCGGCCTGGTCGACCTCACCGCCATCCGCCCGCTCAAGGTCGTCGTCGACGCCGGCAACGGCATGGGCGGCCACACCGTGCCCACCGTCTTCGACGGCCTGCCGATCGAGCTCGTCCCGATGTACTTCGAGCTGGACGGCACCTTCCCCAACCACGAGGCCAACCCGCTCGACCCGAAGAACCTGGTCGACCTGCAGGCCAGGGTCCGCGAGGTCGGCGCCGACCTCGGCCTCGCCTTCGACGGCGACGCCGACCGCTGCTTCGTCGTCGACGAGCGCGGCGAGCCGGTCTCCCCGTCCGCCATCACCGCCCTGGTCGCCGCCCGCGAGATCGCCCGCGCCAAGGCCGCCGGCGAGGCCGAGCCGACCATCATCCACAACCTGATCACCTCCTGGACCGTCCCCGAGGTGGTCCGCGAGCTCGGCGGCACCCCCGTGCGCACCCGCGTCGGCCACTCCTTCATCAAGCAGGAGATGGCCGTCACCGACGCCGTCTTCGGCGGCGAGCACTCCGCGCACTACTACTTCCGCGACTTCTGGCGCGCCGACACCGGCATGCTCGCCGCGCTGCACGTGCTGGCCGCCCTCGGCGGGCAGCCGGGCACCCTCTCCGGGCTCACCGCCGAGTACGACCGGTACGCCGCCTCCGGCGAGATCAACAGCACCGTCGCCGACCAGGCCGGCCGCACCGCCGCCGTCCGCGCCGCCTTCGCCGTCGAGGGCACCACCGTCGACGAGCTGGACGGCCTCACCGTGGCCGGGCCGGACTGGTGGTTCAACCTGCGCGCCTCCAACACCGAGCCGCTGCTGCGCCTGAACGTCGAGGCGAAGGACCCGGCGAGGATGGCCGAGCTGCGCGACGGCGTGCTGGCCGTGGTCCGCGCCTGACGTACGGCCCCGATGCCCCGGCCGGTAGGGTTTCCTCTCGGCCGGGGCACCGCCGTGCCGTCCCGCCGCAACCCCCGCACCGAGACCGGAGACCGAACGCCATGAAGCTCGAATCCTTCCTGCTGGAGATCCTGGTCTGCCCGCAGTGCCGGGCCGCGCTCACCGAGGGCGGCACCGAGGAGCAGCCCGAGCTGGTCTGCACCGGCGAGGGCTGCGGCCTGGTCTACCCGGTGCGCGACGGCATTCCGGTCCTGCTGGTGGACGAGGCCCGCCGCCCCGCCTGATCCTGGAGGGGCGGCCCGTCCTGCCCCGTCCCGCGCCCGCCGTCCGCCGTCCGCCGTCCTCAGCGCCCAGCCACCAGCCGGAGGCCCGCCGCATGCTCGACGACACCCTGCTCGACGACCCGGCCGCCCTCCAGCGCGCCGACCACGACCGCGCGCTGCTCGCCCTCGCCGGCTCCGGCGCCCGGGTCCGCACCGCCCTGCGGCTCGCCGACGCCGCCGGCCTGGACCGGCTGCGCCCCGACGGCCGTCCGCGCGCCGTCCTGGTCGCCGGGCACGGCAGTGCGCTGACCGCCGGCGAGATGCTGGCCGCCCTGGCCGGCACCGCCAGTCTGGTCGCCCCGCTGCCGCCCACCGACGCCGCGCCGGTCCCGCGCCCCGACCGGGCGACCGCCCCGGCCGCCTTCACCGCCGGCCTGGCCTGGCAGCTCCCCGGCTGGGCCGGCCCGCTCGACCTGCTGGTGATCAGCTCCGCCGGCGGTGGCGAGCGCGGCCTC
>NZ_BAAAKJ010000001.1:5002-8773 GCF_039527695.1 Kitasatospora putterlickiae | reverse complement strand
GCGCTCGCCGAGCAGGCCTACGCGCGCGGCTGCGCGATCGTCGTCATCTCGCCCGGGGGCAGCCCGCTCGCCGAGGCGGCGCTGCAGGTCCGGGCGCTGCCGCTGCCCTTCGTCCCGTCCGACGTCGAGCCCGCCGAACCCGGTGGGCCCGCCGCCGAGCCGGACCTGCCCGCCGAGGACCCGGCCGCGCTCTGGGCCCACCTCGCGCCGCTGCTCGCGCTCACCCAGAAGCTCGGTGTCACCCAGTCGGCCTACGACGCGCTGCCGCTCGCCGCCGACCTGCTGGACGCCACCGCCGTCCGCTGCCGGCCGGACGCCGCCGCGTACACCAACCCGGCCAAGGGGCTGGCCGCCCGGCTGGCCGGGACCGTCCCGCTGCTCTGGGCCGAGGGCCCGGTGGCCGGCGCGGCGGCCGTCCGGTTCGCCGCCCAGCTCGCCGACCGGGCCGGCCGCCCCGCCCTGGCGGGTCTGCTGCCGCAGGCGCTCACCGCGCACCGGGGCATGTTCACCGGGCAGCTCGGCGCGGGCGCCGACCCCGACGACTTCTTCCGCGACCGGGTCGAGGAGCCGGACCCGCTGCACCTCCAGGTCCTGCTGCTGCGGCACGTCCCGGGCGAGGCCTCCGGCGGGCCGTCCGGTCCCGACCCGGCGGGGGAGGCGGACGGCGGTCCCGCCGAGGTGCCGTCCGACGACGCGGGCCCGCGCAGCTTCGGCGCCACCCGGGCGCACCGGCTCGCCACCGCCCACGACGTCCGGCTGACCGAGTACGCCAGCCGCCGCCCCGACCCGCTGCACGCGCTGGTCGACCTGGTCGCGCTCACCGACTTCGCCGCCGTCTACCTGGGCCTCGCCGCCGCGCGGTCCTGAGCCGACGGCGGGCGGCGCGGTACCGTATGCGGTCGACGGCGACCCGGACCCCGGGCGTCCGGGCACGGGCCGCGCGGACGGCCCCCGACGGAGGGACCTTCCGGGCATGAGCACCGAAGGCGGTACCAAGGCCCTGGTCGCGGCGCTGACCGCGAACCTGGGCATCGCGGTGAGCAAGTTCGTGGCCTTCGCGTTCTCCGGCTCGTCCTCGATGCTCGCGGAGGGCGTCCACTCGCTGGCCGACTCGGGCAACCAGGTGCTGCTGCTGGTCGGCGGCAAGCGGGCCCAGCGGGCCGCCACGCCCGAGCACCCGTTCGGGTACGGGCGCGAGCGGTACATCTACGCGTTCCTGGTGTCGATCGTGCTGTTCAGCGTCGGCGGCATGTTCGCGGTCTACGAGGGCTACGAGAAGATCGCCCACCCGCACGAGCTGGACAACTGGTACTGGCCGGTGGGCGTGCTGGTGTTCGCCATCGCGCTGGAGAGCTGGTCGTTCTTCACCGCGTTCCGCGAGGCCCGCAAGGACAAGGGGACGCACGGCTGGACGTCCTACATCCGCCGGGCCAAGGCGCCCGAGCTGCCGGTGGTCCTGCTGGAGGACACCGGCGCGCTGATCGGTCTGGTGCTGGCGCTGTTCGGCGTCGGACTGACCGCGGCCACCGGGGACGGCGTCTGGGACGGGATCGGCACGCTCTGCATCGGCCTGCTGCTGATCGTCATCGCGTTCGTGCTGGCGATCGAGACCCGCTCGCTGCTGCTCGGCGAGTCGGCCCACCCGGAGACGGTGGGACGGATCCGCGACGCGCTGGTCGACCACGACTCGGTCGCCCGGGTCATCCACATGCGCACCCTGCACCTCGGACCGGAGGAACTGCTGGTCGCCGCCAAGATCGCCGTCCCGGCCGACGCGACGGCGGCCGAGGTCGCCGAGGCCATCGACGCCGCCGAGGCGCGGGTCCGGCGGGCGGTGCCGATCGCCCGGGCGATCTACCTGGAGCCGGACATCTACAGCGCCGAGAAGGAGGCGGCGGGCGACGACCCGTACGCGACGCCCGGCGGGCCGGTCCCCGGCGGCGCGCACTGAGAGGCGCCGGGCGGCGGTGGTGCGGGAGGCCGAAAACGGCCGTAGCGGGCCGCCCTCCGGGGCCATCGGTGTAGATTCGTCCCCAGAGCCAGAACGTCGCTGCTGATGGCGGTCGATCGGCGGTCCGCCCCCGAAGGGGTGCGCGCCGGTCGAGGGAGAGAGGTCCTCCGACGGTTTGTGCCGAGCAGCAGGGCATCCGTGCCGCGCGGGCGACCGTGCCGCGCCGGGCGCCCTGGCGTCGTCGCACGCCCGTGCGGCCCGCCGTGCTGTGACGCACTCCAGGACCTTGGCCACGCCCCACCCGTCACGCGAGGAGCAGACGCATGCCGACCGACATCACCGGTGACTTCAAGGTCGCCGACCTTTCCCTGGCCCCGTTCGGCCGCAAGGAGATCCAGCTCGCCGAGCACGAGATGCCCGGCCTGATGGCGATCCGCGCCGAGTACGCCGAGTCGCAGCCGCTGGCCGGCGCCCGGATCACCGGCTCGCTGCACATGACCGTGCAGACCGCCGTGCTCATCGAGACCCTCACCGCCCTCGGCGCCGAGGTCCGCTGGTGCTCCTGCAACATCTTCTCCACCCAGGACCACGCCGCCGCGGCCATCGCCGTCGGTGCGGAGGGCACCCCGGAGAACCCGCAGGGCGTGCCGGTCTTCGCCTGGAAGGGCGAGACCCTGGACGAGTACTGGTGGTGCACCGAGCAGGCGCTGACCTGGCCGAACGGCCAGACCCCGAACATGATCCTGGACGACGGCGGCGACGCCACCCTGCTGATCCACAAGGGCGTCGAGTTCGAGAAGGCCGGTGCCGCGCCGGACCCGTCCACCGCCGACAACGACGAGTTCCGCATCATCCTCGAACTGCTCAACCGCACGCTCGTGGAGACCCCGAACAAGTGGACCGAGGTCGCCGCCACCATCAAGGGCGTCACCGAGGAGACCACCACCGGCGTCCACCGCCTGTACGAGATGCACCGCGACGGCAAGCTGCTGTTCCCGGCGATCAACGTCAACGACTCGGTCACCAAGTCGAAGTTCGACAACAAGTACGGCTGCCGCCACTCGCTGATCGACGGCATCAACCGTGCCACCGACGTCCTGATCGGCGGCAAGGTCGCGGTCGTCTGCGGCTACGGCGACGTCGGCAAGGGCTGCGCCGAGTCGCTGCGCGGCCAGGGCGCCCGGGTCATCGTCACCGAGATCGACCCGATCTGCGCGCTCCAGGCCGCGATGGACGGCTACCAGGTCACCACCCTGGACGAGGTCGTCGAGATCGCCGACATCTTCATCACCACCACCGGCAACAAGGACATCATCATGTCCTCGCACATGGCCCGGATGAAGCACCAGGCCATCGTCGGCAACATCGGCCACTTCGACAACGAGATCGACATGGCCGGCCTCGCCCAGCTCCCGGGTGTCGTGAAGACCGAGGTCAAGCCGCAGGTCCACGAGTGGCGCAAGGCCGACGGCCGCACCATCATCGTGCTGTCCGAGGGCCGCCTGCTGAACCTGGGCAACGCGACCGGCCACCCGTCGTTCGTGATGTCCAACTCCTTCGCCAACCAGACGATCGCCCAGATCGAGCTGTTCACGAAGACCGAGCAGTACCCGATCGGCGTCTACGTCCTGCCGAAGCACCTGGACGAGAAGGTCGCCCGCCTGCACCTCGACGCGCTGGGCGTGAAGCTGACCACCCTCAGCCAGGAGCAGGCCGACTACATCGGCGTCCCGGTCGAGGGCCCGTACAAGCCGGAGCAGTACCGCTACTGACCGGCCCCGCGCCGACGCACGCCGGTGGCCGGCACTCCCCCGCGGGGG
>NZ_BAAAKJ010000001.1:0-4982 GCF_039527695.1 Kitasatospora putterlickiae | reverse complement strand
CGTGTGCGGATCGGGTTCAGTGGAGGACCTCCGTGGTCCAGGCGTTCTCGTCGGTACCACGCGAGGTGACCCGGTCGAGCAGGCCGTTGAAGCCGCCGATCGAGGCGAACGGCGCCTCCCCGTCCATCGCGGAAACGCAGAGCTTGACCCCCTTGGAGCTCTTGCAGGCCTCCGGCACGTCCACGCTCGCGAGGAGGCTGTTCTCGCGGGTGACGCGACCGTTCGTCGGCGGGGCCGGCGTGGTGTCGGGGTGGGCGGTCACCGAGATCCACTTGCCGTTCAGCGTGAAGCCGATGGACGCCGTCCACGGGTAGCCCCCGGCGGCCTCGGGACCGTAGCCCAGACTCGCTGACGCCGGGGTGAGGCCGGCGGGCAGGCTTTTGATCCTGAAGGGCATGGCCACCGCCCGGGGCTCGGTCCGGACCTCGGTGGCGGCCTGCACCAGCACGTTCGCGACGTTGTCCGCGTCGCTCATGTACGAGGCGTGCAGCTCGGCCCAGCGGCCGTCGGCGAGCTTGAAGCGCAGCGTCCGGTCGTCGCCCACGCCGGCCGGGTTGCCCGGCGCGCTGCCGACCCAGTACGCCGGCCGACCGTTGATCGGGGTGGTGTCCACCCGGTACCGGAGGCCGCCCCCGAGGTCGAGCGGGGGCTCCACGCCGGGCGCGTGGACGGTCAGGAAGAGCAGCTGGCGATTGCGGTCGGTGGTGGTGTTCGTCTGCTTCGGGCCGATGGCCTTGGCCTGCGACGCCTCCGGCTGTCCGGAGAAGCCCTTGTCGTACTCGATGTCGTCGAAGCCGGCGGGCAGCCATCCGAAGGTGGCCTGCACCACGAGCGGGTCGTGGCCGGTGTCCGGGCCGACCCGGGGCCCGACGGATCCGGAGCCGGAGCCGGAGGCCGCCGCCGCGACGGTGGAGCCGGCGCCTCCCTCCGGCCAGACGACGCCCAGCGTGGCGGCGCCGACCGACACCGCCGTCACCGCGCCGAGCGCCGCCAGGCGCCGACGCAGCAGCCGGGACCGGCCGGTCCGGACCGCCCAGGCGGTGTCGGAACCCATGCCGGGCGCCGGGGAGTCGGCCAGCGCGGTGAGCTCGGCGGCCAGCCGCTGCTCGGCCGCGGAGAGCGAGGAGGAACCGTCGTACGGGTCGTTCACGATGTGATCCTTTCGGAGGGACCGGCCGCCGATGCGACGGTCTCGTGGTCGAGGAGCCGGCGCAGCGCGTGCAGGCCCCGGGAGGACTGGCTCTTGACGTTGCCGGTGGAGCACCCCATCGCGGCGGCGGTCTGCTCGACGGTGAGGTCGCAGTAGTAGCGCAGGACCACCGTGGCCCGCTGACGGGACGGCAGGGCGGACAGCGCTGCGCGGAGGTCGACCGAGACGTCCGGGTCCGGGACGACCGCCGCCCGTTCCGGGAGGGCCGCGTCGCGGCGGCGTGCCGACCACCGCGCCCACGGCGAACGCTGCTCGGCGAGGAAGGTGTTGACGAGCACCGTCCGCACGTAGCCGTCGAGGTTGTCCACCTTGGAAATCCGGCCCCAGCGCACGTAGAGCTTGGTGACCGACTCCTGGACGAGGTCGTCCGCGCGGTGCCAGTCGCCGCAGAGCAGGTAGGCCACCTTGCGGAGCCACGGCGCCCGAGCCGCGACGAACGCCGTGAAATCGGCGTCGCGGGTCTGCTTCGCCATTGATGGATGCTCCCTTCCGCCGGTGCCGCGGGTGCGGCACTCACCTCCCTGATGCGGGGAGTCCGGGGGAGGTTGCACGGCCCGTCCGAAGTCGTCGCTCCGGCCCGGACGTAGGCTTTCGGGCATGCCCAACGGCCGGTACTCGCTCCACGACACCCACGACCACGTCCTGCTCGGCGAGGAGCGGTTCAGCTGCGCGCCCGGCCCGGCCGGCTGGCGGTACGTCTCCAAGACGTACGCGCCGGACGGCCGCGTCCTCGGCACGGTCGACCTCACCCTGGACTCACGGGCCCGGCCGCTGCGGATGGAGCTGCGGGCCGGGGGCTGGCAGGTCCGCGGCGGCGCGGTCGACGGGGTCGCCTGGGTGCGGGCCGACGCGGCCGACCCGGCGGGCGAGCAGGCGGTGGAGGGCCACGACCGCGCCCACGGTTTCGCCGGGCGCTCGCCCGGGTTCCTGGTCGCCACCGCGCGGCTGCTGAGGCTGCGGGAGGGGGCGAGTGCGCGGGTGCGGCTGGTCGCGTTCACCGAGCCGGTGCTGGCGCCGCGCACCTTCGACCAGGGCTGGCTGCTGGAGGGCGTCGACACGCACGCGACGGACTCGGGGCCGCTGGTGGTCGAGCGCTACCAGGTGGCGGACCTGGAGACGGGCGAGCAGCAGGTGGTGCACCTGGCCGGGGACGTCGTCCTGGCGGCGGGCGGGGTCGAACTGGAGGAACTGGAATCGGCGCCGAACCCCTGGCCCGCCGGGTTCGGGTACGGCGAGGGGCCCGGTTAGACGGGGTCGGGCTTCAGGCGGGCGGGGCGAAGCCGGTGCCAGAGACCGGCGGGGCCGGAGGCGCCGGAGGAGCCGGCGGAGCGGCCGGGGTGCTCGGCGGGGTCGGCGCCCAGGCCTGCGGGGCCTGCTGCTGAGCGCCGGCCTGAGCGTGCGCCTGCTGCTGGGCCTGGGCCTGCTGGAACGCGTACCCCTGCTGCGCCCGGCTCCACTCCCGCCGCTGGCGCTCGGTCAGCACCGCGCCCAGGTACGCCGCCGGGTGGACCCCGTACGGCACCGGGTGGCCGGTGCGGGCCACCAGGTCGTCCGCGAGCCGGGCGGACATCCGGTGGGCGACGGTCTGGTCCAGCTCGCCGATCCGCCCGAGGAACTGCCGGATGGCCAGCCAGAGCGGCTCCGGGACGGCGGAGAGGTCCAGTGCCACCAGCTCGCCGCCGATCGCCTGCAGCAACTGCGGGTTCACCGGCGGCAGCGCGACCGCCGCCCCGCTCCCACCGGGCACCCGCTCGCGGACCACCAGCGTCCCCGCGAAGACGTCGCCCAGCCGCTTGCCGTCCGAGGACACCACCGAGCAGACCACCGCCGGCACCCCGAACAGCACGATGATCTCCAGGAAGCCGATCAGCCCGCGCACCAGCGAGTGCCGGAACCGCACCGGCCCGCCGTCGCTGCGCACCACGCGGAGCCCCAGGGCGGCCTTCCCCAGCGAACGCCCCCGGGTCAGGGTCTCGATCATGACCGGCAGCGCCACCAGGAAGAAGACGGTCAGCCCGATCGTCACGGCGGCGACCGCCGCCCCGTCCAGGTCGACCAGGATCAGGCTCAGCAGCAGGGTCGTCGCCACCAGGCCGGCGAGCTGCACGGTGAGGTCCAGTGCGATCGCGAGCCCCCGGCTCGGAAGCTTCGCCGCGCGCAGGCCGAGGACGACCGCCTCGCCCGTCACCAGGTCGCTCAAGACACCCGTCCGTTCCCGTCGGTGGTTCGTGGTCCGTGGGCGGGGAATCCGGCGGATCGGCCCCCACGATCCCGAGATCCGCCACCGTCAACATACGGGGCCACGAAGCCCGCCGGGAAGGGAGGTCCCGGGGGCCGCGACACCGTCCGGCCCTGGCATGCTGGGCCCACCTGTCCGCACCGCCCGACCGCGCGCCCCGCGCCGACCATGGAGCCGCCGCATGGACCTGGACGTCTTCGTCGCCACTCACCAGGGGGAGTGGGCCCGGCTGGACGCCCTCGCCAGGAAGCGGCGCCCGACCGGTGAGGAGGCCGACGAACTCGTCGCCCTCTACCAGCGCGTCACCGGACACCTGGCGAAGGTCCAGGCCGCCGCGCCCGACCCGACCCTCGAAGGCCGGCTCACCAGCCTGGTCTCGCGGGCCCGCGACGCGGTCACCGGCAGCCGGACCAGCGGCTGGCGGGACGTCGCCCGCTACTACATGGTGAGCTTCCCCGCCGCGCTCTACCACGCGCGCCGCTGGTGGATCCCGGTCGCGGTGCTCTCGCTGCTCGCCACCGCGCTGGTCGCCTGGTGGGTGGCCGGTCACCCCGAGGTCCGCGACAGCCTGGCCGCGCCGGACGAGCTCCGCGAGATGACCAGGCCCGGCGGCGCCTACGAGACCTATTACTCCGACCGCCCGGCGAGCTCGTTCGCCGCCCAGGTCTGGACGAACAACGCCTGGATCGCCGTGCAGTGCCTGCTCTACGGCGTGGTGCTCGGCCTGCCGGTGCTGTGGGTGCTGGCGAGCAACGTCCTCAACCTCGGCCTCGGGGTCGGGCTGATGGCGTCCGCAGGCCGGCTCGACACCTTCCTCGGCCTGCTCATCCCGCACGGCCTGCTGGAGCTGACCGCCGTCTTCGTCGCCGGCGGCCTGGGACTGCGCCTGGGCTGGACGATCGTCGACCCCGGCCCGCGTACCCGGGCCACCGCGCTCGCCGAACAGGGCCGCTCGATCATCGGCATGGGAATCGGCCTGGCGACGGTGCTGGCGGTGTCGGGCGTCCTGGAGGCGTTCGTGACCCCGTCCGGCCTGCCGACCTGGGCCCGGATCGCCATCGGCGCGATCGCGGAGGTCGCGTTCCTCCTCTACGCGCTGGTGCTGGGCCGAAAGGCCGCGGAGACCGGGGAAACCGGCGACCTGGATGCGGCCGACCGGGCGGACCTTCAGCCGGTCGCGGCCTGAGCCGGTGTGATCAACAGGCCTCTGAGCTGCTACTCTTCTCGCAGCCCAACAAAACCATTGACGTGGTAGGGGTGGGCTAGTAGGTTTGAACGGTTGGGACCGACTGGACACCAGTCAGGCTCAGGCGTTAGTGTCTACGACACCGCCGAGTCGAGGCGAGTGTGCTTCATCGAATGCGCACCCTCTCCGACAAGGTAAATCCCGGAACTGAGCACACCGAAGGCTTTGATAGGCTTCGGAGCGAGGTTGAAGGAAATCCCCCCAGCGGGAATCGGATGAATGAAACTCCGGAAAACGGAGCGGAAAACATCTGGTAAGCTGGAAACACGAAAGAACGAAGCGCCCGG